>CAZSVG010000156.1:0-3234 GCA_964610195.1 uncultured Candidatus Cloacimonadota bacterium
AATTAACAGGAGAAGATAAGGATATCCTGACCTGGCTCTCCTATAATATGTGGTCTGATACCGGTGATAAGGAAAGATATCAGAACCTTTATCCGGAATTATTCAGAGAAGAGTATGACGATTTGGCAATGGAAGATCTGAAAAAGATCATTGATAAAATCGATTGGGGACAGCTGTTTACTGCGGTAAGAATATTCAATAATGGGGTGACTGTCTTGCGGAATAACCTCGACCAGATAAAATTCACTAATAAAAAGCCGATCGTTAAAGAGACGAAGTGGGGCAGTTTTGTTATTGGAACCATGAAAGATGATATTTACCGCAAACCGTTCGTCTTTATGATCGAACCTGGCGGTAATGATATCTATTATTCAGATCTTTATACCGACTTTGAGCAGCCCTACTACCTGGTAATCGACATAGAAGAGAACGATATCTGGCATAATGAAAGACCGGGGTATTTTAATCGGGTTTTAGGTGGTATCGGCTGGATGATCGATCTTTCAGGACATGACCAGTATTTTGGTGATGATCTGGCATTTTCTACCTTCTTTGGTTATCAATATCATTATGACGGAGGTGGAGATGATGTCTACCGGTTGGGTCGTTATTCTCTGGGGGCGGCAACCTTTGGCCTATCAATCAATATCCATACAGAGGGTAACGATATCTATTATTCCACCGGATACAGTCACGGGTTTGGAGGGACTCTCGGTGCCGGATTACTGATCGATTATACCGGGGATGATCTTTTTTATGCCGGCGGGAAATACCTGCATGCTCCGCTGAGACCGAAGGATTACCGTTCCATGGCTCAGGGCTTCGGATTCGGTGTTCGTCCCGATTGGGGTGGCGGTTACGGGATCCTCTACGATGAAGCGGGGAATGACAGTTATGAAGGGGCGGTTTATGCCCAGGGGGTCGGTTACTGGTATGCCCTTGGAATATTACTTGATGGTGGTGGCAACGATACTTATAATGCCGTTCAATATGCCCAGGGTAGCGGGATTCATCTGGCCGGTGGTTTTTTGTTTAACAAAGATGGGGATGATACTTATTATTCCCGTTTCGGCCCCGGACAGGGAGCGGGACACGATTATGCAGTCGGGTTCTTCATCGACAGAGCGGGAGATGATCACTACTCGATCGATGGTGGCAATGGCCTCGGTTTGACCAACTCAGTCGGTGTTTTTCTTGATGTTAGCGGTAACGACCGGTATGAGCGGAACAGAACAACCAATTACGGTTATGCCAATGAAGCGCGAGATAGTGGTGGGATCGGCATTTTTATGGATCTGGATGGTGAGGATATTTATCCCGATTCAACCTGGCAGAATAACCAGTTCTGGATCAAAGGCATTTACGGGATTGGGGTCGATACTGAAACAATAAAAGAGAAGGAAGATGTTACCCCGGTCGAGATTGATGAAGAGGGGCTGGCAGTGATTGACAGTCTGACATCGGTTCCGGAACTTTTTGATATTGCATCGGAATGGGAAGTGGGGAGTTCCGTGGAGAGAGTACGGCGGGCCAGAGCCAGAATCCTCGAGTTTGAAGAAGAGGTTGCTCAACATATTCTCGATAATAAGTTGAACACGAAAAGTGGACTGGAATACCGGGCTATCCTGGAGTTCACTCAGGCATCGGAACTCATGCAGGAGTATCTGGGTAAGGGGCTGTCAGCCGAAGATTCACTGACGGTCAAGAATGCGATCAGTCTGGTGGGAGAACTGGAATTGGAAAAATATTTACCTTATTTGGAGAGTTTTTTACAGAAGAAGAAATACATTTCGGCGGTGATCGGAGCTTTAAGTGGTTTTCAAGATGATTCTGTCCTGATTCTGATCATTCCCTTTATCGATTCCCCTTCCGAACATATCAGATTCATTACCGCCCGGAGCTTGAAAAAGATCGATACTCCGCTGAGCAGAAATTACCTGCAACAGATGGCTGATGATCCCTCCTTTCTGGTCAGAACCACAGTCAAACTCGCTTTCCCTGATGGCGAAGATTAATTAATCGAGGATAAAAGGATTCATTATGAGCAGATTGAAAGAATTAAATACTCCCGTTTTCTGGGCTGAAGGGCACCCCGGTCATTTAAAGAGAGAAGATTGGCAGATTAAAGTGAGCGGTACTTGCCGGGAGCCAAAAACCCTGAGTTGGCAAGATTTAATGGACCTGCCCAAAACTATTGCAGAAGCGCGATTGACGAGTGTAACCCGTTTCTCGGTCTTTGGGCGTTGGGGTGGAGTTAAGATTTCGGATATAGCACAACTGGTCGGAATTAGTTCAGAGACCAAGTTTGTCAGATTCTGGTCGGTTGGAAAGATTTACGATACCTCCTTCCCATTAGATATCGCCCTGCAAGAACGGACATTACTCGCCTTTGAATTTGATGATGAGCCGTTGGAGGAGGATTATGGGGGACCGGTAAGAGTTTTCTGCCCCTATCTCTGGGGTTATAAATCAGCCAAGAGTGTGGTGGAAGTCATCTTTTCCGACAGGTACGTTTCCGGTTTCTGGGAGAAGCGGGGTTATCCCGATGAAGCAAAAATCACTGCCGGATATATGCGTGATGTTAACTCCGGCTTCAAAATGCGACCGATACCGGACGGCGAAGTAAGAGGATTTTTAGATGAATGAACTGAAGATTTCCCTGATCGCAGCTATAGCCAAAAACCGGGTAATCGGCCTGGCTAACAGGATACCGTGGTCTCTACCGGAGGATTTACAGCATTTCAAACGAATTACCATGGATAATATTGTGGTCATGGGGAGAAAGACGTTTGAATCGATCGGCAAACCTCTGCCGGGTAGAACAAACATAGTCTTCTCCCGCAAAGAGGTTTCTCCAGAAGTTTTCCGGGTCTCTGACATTGATGAGTTTTTCCTGCTCATCGACAGAGAATCTGCTGAAGGTGAATGGTCAGATAAGGAAATCTTCATTATCGGAGGAGAGACCCTCTTCGAACTTTTTCTTCCCTACGCCCAGAAGCTTTACCTGACCAGGATCAACGAGAATTTTGCCGGAGATACCTATTTCCCACTCTATGATGAGGATGAATGGGTGCTAATCAGCTCGGAAAAAGGGAAAAAAGACGAAGATAATCCCTACGATTATGAATATCTGATATATCAGAGAAGAACAACTTTATGAGACTTATCCCCCGCTTTCTGATATCGGCAATCTGTTTGATTATGATGGTCATTTTAATGGCTACCAATGAAGAT
>CAZSVG010000157.1:0-3185 GCA_964610195.1 uncultured Candidatus Cloacimonadota bacterium
TAAACAGTTACCAATTAACGATATCTATGAAATAGCCATCAATTTACTTACTGACAGTCGCAATAAAGTACTACAGGATATAAAACACGAGTAATTAATGATGAGTAAGAGCAAATCTTTTATTGACGATATAAGCACAGAGAAAAGGTTAAGAGCAGGAATAAATTCCAGAGGAAAAGTAGAATAAATGGACAAAAGAGTACTATTAATGATATTAGACGGATGGGGTATCAACCCTGACCGTAAGGGTAATGCGATTGCTGCAGCGTCAACTCCTCATCTCGACAAATTCCTGGCAGAAAACCCTCAAACTGTTCTCCGAACATCTGGTTTGGATGTCGGTTTACCGGAAGGGGTGATGGGGAATTCGGAAGTTGGACATATGAACATTGGAGCGGGAAGAGTAGTCTATCAATTGAATACTCTGATAGATAAGCTAATAAAAGAGGGTGAGTTTTACAAAAATGAAGCTCTGAACAACGGGATCGATCATGCCCGGAAAAATAATAGCAAGCTCCATCTATTTATCTTACTTTCTGACGGAAATGTTCATAGTAATCTCAATCATTTGAAAGCGATGTTGGAGTTATGTCAGAGTAAACAATTTCATAATGTATTTCTGCACGCCTTTATGGACGGTCGGGATACCCTCCCAAATTCCGGAATTGGCTTTATGAAAGATTATCTGGCAATGAGCGAAGATTACGGATTGGGTAAGGTAGCCACTATAGCAGGAAGATATTATGCTATGGATCGGGATAATCGCTGGGAGCGAATTCAAAAAGCGTATGATGCTCTTGTTCACGGAGAGGGGGAGAGATACTCTGATCCTGTACTGGCGATAGAAGAGAGTTATACCAAGGAAATAACCGATGAATTTATTATCCCCAAAGTCATCATCGAAAAGGGTAAACCGGTAGCCAGAATAGAAGAAAATGATTCGATCATCTTTCTTAATTTCAGAGCAGACCGAACCAGACAATTGACCAGAGCCCTTATCATTCCCGATTTCCAGGAGTTTGAAATTACGAAGTTTAAAAATCTCCATTATGTCTCCATGAGTGAATATGATGTTAATTTCAAACCATATCTGGAAGTAGCTTTCCGCAACCCGGAACTGAAAAATATTCTTGGAGAAGTGCTTGCTGAACACAAGCTTAAACAGTTAAGACTGGCCGAGACCGAAAAATATGCTCATGTTACCTTTTTCTTTAATTGCGGACGAGAAAAACCCTTCACCGGAGAAGACAGAATACTGGTTCCCTCTCCGAAGATTGCCTCCTATGATCTGCAACCGGAGATGAGTGCCTATAAAGTGAAAGATAAACTGTTAACAGCTTTGGAAAAAGAGGAATATAACCTGATCGTCGTGAACTTTGCCAATTGTGATATGGTAGGGCATACGGGGGTCTTTGCAGCGGCAGTAAAAGCAGTGGAAACAGTTGATAGATGTGTAGGAGAGATTGTTCCGGAAGCTAAAAAGAGAGGTTATGACATTATGATCACTGCCGACCATGGCAATGCTGAAAAGATGCTCGATGAGCATGATAATATCTTCACTGCCCATACGACCAATATCGTTCCCTTTGCTCTCTTCAGGCAAGAGGGGAATGATTATGTATTGGAAGAGAATGTTCTCGGAGGGATTGCCCCAACAATTCTAACCCTTCTCAACATTCCGGTTCCCAAAGAGATGACCGGAAGGTGTTTAATTAAAGAATGCCAATAGAGCAGATGTGAAATGACTTATATCGAAAGACCCGATTTCGCTAAACGAAGAAGTGCTCCCCCCACCCTGAAGCTAATTCTTCTTGGAGCTGTGATCCTTGGCTTCTATTTTCGTTCCTGTTGGTTCGAAAAAAGGGATACTTATTATGAAATTGATCAGATCGAACTGACCGATCAGACTATGTCCAGTGTCGATGTTGTTTTTGTGGTCACAAACAAAACCAGAATGCAAAAGGAAGAGTCAGTTCTGATCAGGTTATATACTACCCGTGGAGAAGAAATAGCCAGTCGAATTACCACTGTCAGTTTAGCACCTCGATCACGACTTAGATATCGTAAGATGGTTGAAAAGTGGGTTAGACCACTTTATAATGGGGAAGAACTGGATTATGCTACTGTAGAGATTTATAGACCGGCAATATTTAGAAATTAAAGAGCTTACCCCCGAATGATTTGAATTCCTGTGATATACAGTAGAAGTCCAAAATCAAGTTCCCGAAATGGTATCTTCTCGATTTTCATTTTTATTTGACACAAAGGGCAAGAGAAAAGTTTTTGAATAGAAAAGAAATATCGGGATCAATATGTTCAGATTAGCAGAAGAACACCAGAAAAAAGCTATTGAGATTATCAACAGCCACCGAACAAAGAAGAAGTGTAATGTCTGTTACGATCGGGGATTTATTGGATATACTCCGGAGAATCTGGTCATTCCCTGTCATAAGTGTGTTGATGAAGAAGCGATAATGAAAGATTGGAAGGATTATGTTGCCCTGATACCCGAATTACGTGAATTTTATCACGAGATGTTTGAAGAGACCGAAGATCGAGAGAGGAGCGACCAATAAGGTCATGACCTCAGTTATATGGAGAAAGAGAAATGTATAAGTTAATCGACTTGAAGGAAAAGAGTAGCGATTTTGAAAAGAGGATCAGAGAATACTGGCAGGAGAACGGGATCATTCTGGAAAGCATGCAATTTCGGCAAAAGGCACCAAAGTTCGTGTTTTATGAAGGTCCGCCTACAGCCAATGGTAAGCCTGGAATTCATCATGTTATCTCTCGGGCTATCAAAGATACAGTCTGTCGTTATAAGACCATGAAAGGTTATGAAGTCAACCGTAAAGCAGGCTGGGATACTCATGGTTTACCCGTTGAGATCGAAGTTGAAAAGCAACTCGGATTGAAAGATAAGAATGCGATCGAGAAATATGGTGTTGAGAAGTTCTGCCAGAAATGCAAGGAGTCGGTCTTTCATTATGAAAAAGAATGGAGGCAGATGACTGAAATGATGGGATACTGGATCGATCTTGATGATCCCTATATTACTCTGGAAAATCGTTATATCGAATCAGTATGGTGGATACTCAATCAGTTCTGGAACAAAGGAATTATTTATCAGGGACATAAGATCGTTCCTTATTGCCCGAGTTGTGAAACTCCACTATCAAGTCATG
>CAZSVG010000158.1:0-3125 GCA_964610195.1 uncultured Candidatus Cloacimonadota bacterium
CATCATAGATCTTAAAGATTATATCAATGTTACTGTTCAGAGGATTGCCCATGTTATCGGTCAATCGCCCCTGAAAAGAGATCAGATCGGGGATGTCCCCCGTTCGGCTGACTTCCCGGGCAGTAAACTGCCCCCAGAGCATTATACTGCTCATCAATAAAACTAAAATACTTGCATACTTCTTCATTCTCTCCTCCAGAGTATGGTAATTGTTATGGTGTTATGAATATAGAGTACCCTAATCTGCGATAATTATCCTCTACATCAGTTAATTTGCTGATTGAAAACAGTTCCGTGACATGAAAATCACTATAGAAAAATAGAGAGTTTTTTTTCTTAAAACCAAAAGACAAAGTTAAAAATATTTGTTCCTTATCCGTACCAACCTCGACTGAAAAGTAAGGTTGCAGCAATCCGGGAAAATCAAAATTTACTACAACGGCTGAATGTTCAATACACTCATTTGATTCACTTCTATTAACTGCATTGAGCAGCCTCCCTCTGAACCGTGAGTAACGTAATATCCGGCAAGTTAAAAAATGAACTCAAGATTCACTATCACAACTTTCAACAAACAATTAATTAAATCAATTAGTTAAAGAATTTTGTCAATAAATTTATTAAAACTTCTATCATTCTTCCATCATTTGTCAGGTCTATATTGAGTAATAATATAATTCCTGATAACAAGAAAACAGTCAGCATTTTCCTCTTTTTGTTATGTTGTTCGAAACGTACTTTAGCCGAGACACTCTTCGATACATTCTGCTGTAGTGTCAGGCAAGAAGTAAACAGCAGAACACTCAGGATGACAGCTGTCTGTAACATAGACTTCAGTCTGTGCCTTGGTAACATAGCCTTCAGTCTGTGCCTTTTGTACCATAGACTTTAGTCTGTGCCTTTTGTACCATAGACTTTAGTCTGTGCAATTTGTAACAAAGACTTCAGTCTGTGCCATTTGTAGCATAAACTTCAGTCTTTGATCCCAAATTCCAATAGACTCGCTTTTACTTTAATATTTTAGCCCTGTATGGGCGTAACAGCATAGCCTGAGGCGAAGCCTCAGGTATGGGTCGGAGACCCATTGGGGTGGTGGGCGGGTATAGATCATCCGGCATTAAAATCAAGAGTGTGAAGAAAACCGTACGAGAGCCTGCTTCGGAGATACTGTCCAACGAGCGTAGCGAGGAGTTTATCGGAAGAAGCTGGCTTGAGAAGGTTTTTAACCCTTGATTTTACAGCCGGGAGTTTTTCTTTGTTACTTTATTTTGTCGGCACAAAAGAAAGTAAATCAAATAAATAATTTGACACCCACCAGAAGCCAATTATTTATATCCCATTATCACAAGATCAGTTACCGAGGAGAACAATGAAAGCTATCGTAACAGCCGATATCATCAAATCGCGGCGATTTACCGGCTCCGAACGCCTGGAAGTCAACAAGCTCATCAAATCGGCTTTCCGGAAATGCTGTGACCTGATCTCCGAAGCTGAAGCCGACAAATTCTCCTTCAACATCGTCCAGGGAGATGAATTCCAGTTTCTGATCAACAAGCCGGAGTATGCTTACCAATTCGTAGTTTTTTTCCGCCTGATCCTGGCTCAATCCGAACTCAAACCATCCTTTCGGGCCGGTATCGGGATCGGAGAGATTCTTAATTTCGGCAAGAAGATCTACGAGATGGATGGTTCGGCTTTTCACTACTCCCGTGACGCCCTTGAATTTTTCAAAAAATCCGATTCTGACGACCGGAAGACCATTATCTTTACCGGCTCTCAGCTAATTGACGAACAACTCAACCTCATAACCCTCTACAACGATTTTATTGAAGGGAACTGGACAGACAAACAGCGGGAGGCGATCTATCTCTATAAAAAGCACGGCTCTTTCAAGAATGCAGCGACCAGGATAGACGTCACTTATCAGGCTCTGCAGCAGCGGATATATGGCTCCGGTTGGAAACAGATGAACGTCGGATTCGAGCAATATCATAACTTGATAACGTCGAAGTTAAAACCCTGATAAGCTCTATACAAGGTTAATACCTTGAAATACCCAAATACAAGTCTCTTACCTTGAATCTATCTGTTTCAAGGTTTCTAACTTGTATAATGAATTGCTGATCATAGTAACATCTTTCAGGGAGTAAAATTTTAGAATAAAGGAGAAAACATGTTCTGGAGACTTCTTTTAGCTCATGTGATCACAGATTTTTTATTACAGACCAAAAATGTAGTGGGGAATAAAACCCGCTTCAAAGCCAATCTTATCCACGGTTTCATCCTGCTGGTTACTTCCTCGGTGGTTTTTCTTGATCTTCTCGACTTCCGAATACTGCTCATGCTCTTCTCGATCTCCGTCCTTCACGGGATCATCGATTATCTCAAATCCTCCCTGGACAGAACTCTCGGAAACAGATGGAGCTGGGTGATTTTCCTTGCTGATCAGGCTCTGCATATCTTTTCTATTCTGGCCATGCTCTCCCTCTTCTATCCTCTGAAGTCTCTTCTGCTGATTGATCAATTCTATCTTCTGGCTGCCGGCACCAACTGGTTGAAATTTCTGATCTTTCTTATCCTGATCACTGCCGGAGGAAGCTATTTCACCGCTTCCGTTTGTAAGAGATTCGCCGAGAAGCTTGATCAGCAAGATTCTCTGGAGAATGCCGGGCAATATATTGGGATTCTGGAGAGGATAATCATTGCCGCTTCCATCCTGATCGGCCGCTACGAGATCATCGGATTTCTCATCGCCGCCAAATCGATAGTCCGGCACAATGAAACCAAAGACAAGGCTTTCACCGAATACTATCTGATCGGCACCCTGACCTCTTTCATCTGGGCCGGGATTTTTACTTTTCTATACATTATCATCACTTGATCTTGCTTCCCTTTTGGGACTGACCAGGATGACATTTTTTGTACCATAGACTTTAGTCTGTGATCTGTACCATAGGCTTTAGCCTGTGGCTTTAAACGTACCATAGACTTTAGTCTGTGATCTGTACCATAGGCTTTAGCCTGTGGCTTTAAACGTACCATAGACTTTAGTCTGTGACTTTAAACGCACCATAGACTTTAGTCTGTGCCCTTAATCCATCGATACATTCCGCTGTTCAGTCAAA
>CAZSVG010000159.1:0-3093 GCA_964610195.1 uncultured Candidatus Cloacimonadota bacterium
TATAGACTTCAATTCGCTCATAGGGTTTGATTCCGGCTTCATCTAAAAGATCTGCATCTATGGTCAGGCTTCCCGAATAATCCAGTTTTATCGCTTTCACGGTAGCCTTATGGATTTTGGCAAGCAATACAGTTCTTAACATTACTCCTCCATTTTTATCATTGATTTACATGTTTTTTTGCTTCGATTTATTGTAAACTAATTTCTGAGAACTACCCCAAGGAGTTTAAGATCAGCGAATAGAAAGGTAATATATTAGAGATTGATTAATGAAAATCTGCAGTAAAAAATTTATACGTCCCTTAACCCTTTCTTTGGGAAGGGATTCAGATCGAGAGAGGCAAATTCTTTATCACGGTATTTTTCAATTGCTGCAGCACCGATCATGGCAGCGTTATCCATACAATAGGGTAGAGGTGGATAAAAGAGTTTCGCGGTTATCTTATCTGTCTCTTGATGCATTAATTTGCGCAGCAGCGAGTTGGCGGAAACTCCTCCGGCCAGCACTATGTATCCGATATTGTTCTGCTGAGCAAAGCGAATTGTCTTGGTGACCAACGGATCGATGATAGCCTGCTGAACAGAGGCGGCAATATCAGCTTTATGCTCCTTGATAAAATCACTGCTTTTTTCATTAAGATAGTTTAGAATGGCAGTTTTTAAACCACTGAAACTGAAATCAAAATTATCCCTCTGTTTGAGGGCTCTGGGAAATTCCGCAAATTGAGGGTCCCCTTCCTTGGCTAATTTGTCGATAATCGGACCACCTGGATATCCCAAACCGAGCAGTTTGGCAGTTTTATCGAAAGCTTCTCCGGCTGCATCATCATGGGTTCTCCCGATAATTTTGAAATCTTTCAAGGTTGAAAAGTAAACCAGTTCTGTATGACCTCCGGAGACAACGAGTGCCAGAAAAGGTGGGAGAAGATACGGGTGAGCAATCTTATTGGCATAGACATGTCCCAACATATGATTGACCGCAATAAGGGGTTTGTGCAGGCTATAAGCCAAACTCTTGGCAAAGGAGGTTCCGACCAGCAAGCTCCCTATCAAACCGGGATTTACAGCTACAGCAACGGCATCTATCTCGTTCAAGGTTACCCCTGCCTTATGGAGACAATCGTTAGTCAGAGTCATTAGATATTTGATATGCATCCGGGAAGCCAGTTCGGGAACTACCCCCCCATAATGCTGATGGATATCCTGAGTAGAGGTCAGGTTGGCCAATACCCGATATTCAGAATCGACTACTGCTACTGACGTATCATCACAAGAGGTTTCGATAGCAAGGATCTGGAAATCACTCATACCTGAAAATCTGAACACTCTGAGGTGTATAATCGATCAACCTGATCCCTTCAGGTAATCTGAAGTTTATCGGGGCATAGTTTTCATTCTCATCGCGGGGCATTGTGATCTGGGCTATGATAGACTGGGGTCTAAGTGACTGAACTCTTTCGACATCCCCTTCTATGATGATGGTTACCGACTGAGGAATAATCATTGATAATCTTTCCCGGGGATATTGGATGTTGATCAGCGGAATAGTGCGAATGATGATTGAAGGTGATTCCAGTTTGACAGAAACGATGTCCGGTTTAATGCCCATAACCCCTTCCGGGATCTCCAATTCAGCTTTCAACTGTTCCCCTTCTTTAAGATCATTTGCTGAGAGAGGTACGGTGGTGATACTGCTGATTCTGGCGACGATATTACCCGGGCCTACAATTTCAACTATATTTGGTTGAGGTTGAGCATTTCTCGGTCTGAAAAAATCTTCATCCTCCTGAGTCATATATCTTAATGTAACCGGAATCTGGGTAATGACACTCCGATCGATTTCAATGGTTACTCTTCTGTTCAGATAGAATTTCAGAATACCCCGGTGATACGGTTCTTCCAGGATTATCTTCTGATCGGTAACAGTCAGTTCATTGCTCCCCAGTTGCAGATTAGAAACATCGATCTCCAGATAATAGACTGACCTGTTGAATCTCAGGATCTCGATCCCTCTTCCTTCGACAGTGAGATAAACATCTTCCGGAGTTATCTGGGTAACGATGTGATCTTCAGGGAGATTAATGAATCTGATCTCCAATAAAAGGTCGGTTCGGTGATTACGAAAGAGATTCTGATTAAACCAGATAACCAGAACTATTATCAATACCAGGATCGGAAGCAGAATATTTTTGGAGCTCATCTTATTTCCTCATAAGAAATGCTAATTGGTGCCGGGAAAGTTGCTTCGAACCAACTCTTCAATATATTCATCGTTGGTCAGTTGCGGTGCAGTTATGTGACCTGTTTCCCCATTCTGTTTGTTCCATTCAGCTACGGTTTTCATAGCATTGGCATTTCTTGCCCAGGAACGGCGGGCTACTCCCCCCATAACATCCCAGGAGAGACCCTTTTTGATCACTTCATCAATCCGGTTACTACCATCAAGAACTATACCATTACCACCATTACTGGAACGACCTATTCCCACTCCTCCGCCATTAGATAGCACAACCAGAGTCATACCCCGGGCTACATTGCCGGCAAAACACTGGACTGACATGTCAGCAGTAACATTGCTCCCATCGTAGATATTGGCTGTTTCCCTGAAAGGAGAATCGGTTCCCGAGACATCATGATGGTCTCTGCCCAGCATAACCGGTCCGATAATCTTTTTTCGGACCAGATCGTTGAATTTAAGAGCGATCCTGATCCTTCCCTGCTCATCGGCATAAAGAATTCTGGCTTTTGTGCCCACAACCAGTTTATTTTCTTCGGCTGTAGCTATCCAGTGGTGATTATCCCGATCATTGGCGTTTCTCTCGGGATCAATACAATCGAGAGCAACCCGGTCGGTAGTTCTCAGATCTTCTTCTTTACCGCTCAGGCAAACCCAGCGGAATGGTCCGTATCCCTGATCGAAACAGATCGGTCCCATGATATCTTCGACATAGGAGGGCCAGATAAAACCATCAGTGGTATCGTTAGAGTTTCGGGCGATTTCTTTAACCCCGGCGTCAAAAACCGAAGCCATAAAACTATTACCGTAATCCCAGAAGAACGACCCTTTTTCAGTCAAACTCTTTATTACCCTGT
>CAZSVG010000160.1:0-3090 GCA_964610195.1 uncultured Candidatus Cloacimonadota bacterium
TAATGAAACCATCAAATCATTGCAGAATATAAACTCAGGGTCAGTTTGTGTTAAAGATCATACTGCTTCTTCTTGTTGCAGGAATTGCAGTTCAACCAACTTTTTATATTCAGGGGAACGGGATAATAATTCGTCATGGGTTCCCTGATCGACTATTCTTCCATTTTGAAAGAGAAGGATCTTATCAGCATTGAGAACCGACGATAATCGATGAGCAACGATAATTGCCGTCTTATCATGAAGGATCTTCTCTATTGCTTCCTGAATCCTTGCCTCGGTTCTGATATCGATTGAAGCGGTTGCTTCATCAAGAATGATTATTTCCGGGGAAAAGACAATAGCCCTGGCAAAGCTGAGCAACTGTTTCTCACCAACCGAGATATTCGATCCCCGCTCCTTGATCTCCGAGAAGATACCGGCGGTTTGCTTTCTGATAAAATCTTCAGCCCTGACCACTTGCAAAGCTTTATCGATCTCCTCTTCTGAAATATTGTCATTATAGATCCTGATATTTTCTCTTATATCACCGGGGAAGAGATAGATATCCTGCAGAACGAGTCCGATCTTCTGCCGCCACTCTTTCATCTCCAGTTCATTGAGATTTATGCCATCAACATAGATGCCACCTTTCAGAACTTGATAGAATAAGCAAAGCAGACTGACCGTGGTGGTCTTGCCACTACCGGAAGCTCCTACCAGAGCTACTTTTTCACCCTTCTTGATCGTAAAGCTGACATCTTTTAAAACCCATTCATCCTCTTTGTATTGAAACCAGACATCGCGAAACTCGATCCGATCATTGAATTGAGGGGTAATAGTATCTTTCTGACCCCAAGTCTCCGGCTCCAGAGCGAGAATACCGAATATCCTTTGTAGAGAAGCAAAAGCACGCTGGATCTGATTGATATTCTCCGAGATCATCAACAGGGGCCAGAATATTCTCTGGGAATACTGAACAAAGATGATCAGTGTTCCAATCGTAACAGCACCGATCAGAATTTGTGGAACCATCAGATAGATGAGCAGGACTACGATGACAGTCTCCAGCAGAAATCCGTATAATCCCCAGAAGCTGTATTCGGTAAACATAGCCCGGGAATCGATATTTCGTTTCTCCCGACCCTTATCATCAAGGATCTTCTTAACCTTTTCCTGACGGTTGAAGAGCTGAACGATCGAGATGCCCTGGATGTATTCGGTCAGAATACCGGTAATGTCGGCATTTAACTCCCTGACTCTCCGGAAAAAACGGCTTAAATAACGAGCTACGAAAAAGACGGAGACGACTATAATCGAGATCGGGATCAGGAGGATTATTGTTACATTCCAGTTACGAAGAAACATCACCACCACCATTCCCGAAAAGAAGAGGAGATTCCCTAGAATCATGACCGAAAGATCGGAGAAGAGCTGCCTCACATTCTCACAATCACTCTCCACCCGGGCAATTAGTTCTCCCACCGGGTTATAATCAAAATATTTAACCGGCAATTGCAGGAAATGGTCAAATACCTGATATTTCAAACGGGTAATGATCTTGACCCCCATCTTAGCCAGAGTAACTACCTGAAAATAGGTCAATAAACCGGAAACAAAGACAATCCCGATAAATAATCCGGCATAGAGATAGAGTTCTCCCACATCCTTCTCCGGGACTATATGATCCAATATATGGGCTATGATCAACGGATCTAATAACCTGAGGACCGAAGTTACCACCATCATGAAAAGACCGGCTAAAAACAGCCACTTCTCCTGCCAGATGTATGGAAACAGCTTCCTGACTATCTTCAAATTAAATTTCTTTTTTTCTTCCATTTCTCTTGCTCCGCATTCCACGCAAAAAAAAACGCCGCAGGATGGTACCCGCGGCGCTATTAAGTTCAAGATCTATACTCAGTTTGCGATGGGACACCTATCCCCTTGGATTACATTCTTCTGATTACCAGTAATCACTAACAAGATTCTCATTTTTACCATCGCTAAACTCTCCCTTAAATTTTGCAACAAAAAAAAACACATAGGTTCCGATGTCAACAACTTTATCAAAAAAATATTAATCCCTTAATATTTATGGAATTAACTTAGACAAGAAATTTTATTTACCAAACCGGTATTCAAGAATAATCAAGGACATGATTATAACTATCAACAGGTTCCAGATAACATAGCTGGTAAGTCCCGGAATGGTAAAAACCCAGCCCGGTAGAAGGAAGTTCAGAATAGCACCAAATAGGCTTATTATCCCATTAACAATAAGCAGGAAACGTATAAGAGATAGCTTTCCTGAGCCTCTGAAAAGAACTGAACTTGTCCAGGTAGCCAGTCCCAGAAAACCATAGCCGGTCATTTCTAAATACCAGAATAAAGACTTGCCATTATCAGCGGCAAAAGCTGTAATCACCGCATCAATATGCAAAAAGTTCGGAATGACTGCGATCTGGATGAAATAATTGATGAAGATCAAGATAGCATACATACCTGTGAAGAAATATGTTAGAGTAACAATGACTTTATCCATCTCTGTTTTGGCAATAGGTAATGAAGAAAAGAAAAGTAGAAAACCGATTAACAGTATTATTCCGAAGTAATAAGGAACCGATTGAATGGGATGGAAATTACGGGCAAACAGATCTGCATCTATCCATGTTGGTTGTGGAGCAATGGTCTTTACTAAAATTACCCCAACTGGACCAGAAAAACAAGTCGCGAAAATAATTATCAGAGCAGCAATGGAAAGCATTTTGGATATTGTATGATCAGATTTCATCAGAACCTCCTCTTTGTCAAGATGTCATGATAGTTGATTATATATATATGAGATTCTTTTTAAAATGAAGATATCGTCAAGAACTCTCTATTATTTGAAGATTTTTCATCTATTTACCAAGCTATCTATCGGTTCAAATATTTGATCTGGTCTCTTGTTTATCTTGACTTTTTTACCGGTCTTTTTCTGCTCTATTAAATTTGAGTTTTAGGGAGGAGTTATGAAAAAAATAAGAATATTACCGATTATGGTTGCCCTATTGATTAGCTTATCATTCGTTACTCAATTCAATGCCAGTACCAGAGACATTACGGCAGATG
>CAZSVG010000161.1:0-3066 GCA_964610195.1 uncultured Candidatus Cloacimonadota bacterium
ATATAGCCAATTTTTTAGTAGAGAATTTCGATATCAAACCGATAACAGATCCCGGATCAGATATTGAAGCAATGATCCGAGGCAATTAACTTTTTTAAAACCACTAAGACCTGAGACGAGGAGGTCAACATGAAAGTCAAGATTAAAAACAACATTTACTGGGTTGGTAAAACCGATTGGGAATTAAGAAAGTTCCACGGTTTTGAGTATTCAACACATCGGGGATCAAGTTACAATTCCTATCTGATCATGGAGGATAAGATTGCTCTCATAGATACGGTATGGGCACCCTTCAGCAAGGAATATGTAAAAAATCTGGCAAAAGAGATCGACCTGCAGAAGATCGATTACGTCATTGCCAATCATGCCGAGATAGATCATAGCGGAGCTTTACCGGAGTTGATGGAAAGGATTCCCGATAAACCGATCTATTGCACTGAAAACGGTATAAAATCGTTAAAAGGACATTATCACAAAGACTGGAACTTTGTTCCGATCAAGACCGGAATGAAGCTCAATCTGGGTAAGAAGGATCTTATTTTTATCGAAGCTCCGATGTTACACTGGCCGGACAGTATGTTCGAATATCTAACCGGAGATAATGTTCTCTTCAGTAACGATGCCTTTGGACAGCATTATGCCACCGAACATCTCTTTAACGATCTGGTTGATCAGAGCGAACTATTTGCGGAAGCGATCAAGTATTATGCCAATATTCTCACCCCTTTCAGCCCTCTGGTGAAGAAGAAGATCCAGGATTTTGTCTCCCTCAATCTGCCGTTGGATATCATCTGTACCAGCCATGGGGTCGTTTGGCGGAATAACCCTCTGCAAATAGTAGAAAAGTATCTTGCCTGGGCAGAAGACTATCAGGAAAACCAGATAACCCTCATCTATGATACCATGTGGAACGGGACGAAAAGAATGGCAGAATATATTGCCCGGGGAATTGGACAGGTCGATCCGGAAGTTACCGTGAAGCTCTATAATGTCTCCATGACCGACAAGAACGATGTTATCACTGAAGTTTTCAAGTCGAAAGGGATATTGATGGGGTCACCGACCATTAACAAAGGGATTCTTTCTGCGTTAGCCGGTTTACTGGAAGAGATACGAGGTCTGAATTTCAAGAAGAAAAAAGCAGCAGCTTTCGGAACATACGGATGGAGCGGTGAATCGGTCAAAATGTTGACAGAGGGTCTCAAGCATGCCGGGTTCGAAGTTATCAATGATGGGATCAAAGCCCTCTGGAATCCTGATGAGCAGAGTCTGGAAGAGGCTATCCAGTTCGGCCGAAAATATGCGGAAGCCTTGAAATCATAGTTATCACTCATCGTAAAGTTTAACTTTTAAAAAATAAGTAGGGGAGAAGCAGAGAGGTAATATCTCGCTCGCATCTCCCCATTTTTTATATGTTAATGAAAAGTTACTTCAGAAGCTCATACCTGAGTTGTTCCCGGTCGTTAAAGACCCCCTTCTCGACGAGATAGACGAGAAGAAAGAGCGAAATAGCCGTGGCCGAGGAGATCATATACATAATCAGTAATTGATATTTTACCGATTCTACAGGAGCCACTCCACCAAGGATCTGACCGGTCATCATTCCCGGTAGTTTAACAATTCCCAAAACCATCAGGGCATTGATAGTCGGAATCAAACCGGCTTTGATAGAACTCTTTCTGATGAAGGCCAGAGCCATCCCCTTTCTGGCACCCAGAGATAGCTTGGTTTCCACTTCATAGCGGCGTAATCTCAGTTCACTCCCAAAGGTATTTAGACAGATAGAGATCGCGGTCATGGTGTTCGAAATAACCATGGCACTGATCGGAATTACGTATTGGGGGTTATACCAGGGGGTAATCTTCAGCACTATGTAGAACATAAACGCCAGAGGGAGAGCGGTCCCAACAACCATCGAGCTCAGGCAACAGAAGAAGGTCTTACCCGGACGGAAATCTATTCTTTTATAACTGTCCAGAGTCGCAAAGATAATCATGATCAATAACATCAAAACAGTCAGATACCACTTCTCCAGATTAAATATCCAGCCGAGGACATAACCCATCAGAGTTAACTGGGCAAAAGACCTGATCGTCCCGAGCAGAACATTTTTCGTTATTCCCAGTTTATTTATCAATCCGATGATGGCCACGACAAGCATCAATAAGACGGAGATTAAAAGCGAACTATTCGAAATCATAATATAATCATTCATATTCACCTGCCATAAAGTTCTTGATTACTTTGTTATCATGCTCTTTAAACTCTTCCGGAGTTCCCTGAAAGAGGATCTTTCCCTCCCATAAAAAGAAGATCCGGTCAGAGATCGAGAGAGCATCATTCATATTATGACTGACCATTATTACGGTTTTATCGAAATTGGTTTTCAGAGAACGGACAAGTTTCAAAACCTGATTCGCTCTTTGGGGATCGAGTGCGGAAACAGGTTCGTCCAATAAAATCACCTCTGGGTCGAGGAGCAGAGAACGGATAATGCAAATCCTCTGTTGCTCTCCGATAGAGAGCTCATGGCTGGTCTTCTTCAGATACTTGACCGGAATATCAACCTGCTGGAGTATCCTGGTGATCTCTTCAGGCTGATACTCCTTTTTCATTAACTTCAAGCCATAAACGAGATTGTCATAGACAGTTCCTTCAAAAAGGGTCGGCTTTTGAAAGATCATGCCCACCTTCGATCTGATCTCTATTGGATGTAGCTCATGGTGTGGCATGCCATCATAGTAAATTGTCCCATCCTGAGGATCTTCCAGAGCGGCCAGAATTCGCAAAAGTGTTGATTTACCGCTTCCCGAGGGACCTATGATGGTATTAACCGATTTGACCGGAAAGCTAATAACTAAATCCTGCAAAATGCTGGTTTCTTGATAGTTTACCGACACCTTTTCACAACGAATTTCCATCTGACCTACTCCTTGTTCAATTTCTTTACGCTAATAACAAGTTCCAATCTATCCTTCTTTACTTCGCCTGATAATGTTCCTGAATAAAGCTGTGATATTCAGGGTATTGCTGCATTATATCTCTATGGTCTCCCTTGGCGATCAG
>CAZSVG010000162.1:0-3026 GCA_964610195.1 uncultured Candidatus Cloacimonadota bacterium
AGGTAAGATCTTCTGCGGTCAGGTCCGTTGGGCAACTTTCGGGATGGTTGATAAGATCAATGCCCAACCCCATGAAGTTCATTGTAAGGTACACCTTTATGGTGCTCATAATGGCAATATAACTAATACACCACAACTGAAGACTTTTCTGCTTCATCAAGGACATAATGTCCTTTCTGATAATGACGGTGAAATGTTAGTGCATACTATCGAACATTATTTCGATATTGAATTGGAGAAAAAGTCACCTGAGAAGAAAGTAAGTCTGGAAACGAGAAAAAGTTGTTTAAGACAAGCAATCATCTCAGCATCTGATGTTATGATCGGTTCCTATGCTGCAGTGATAGTCGATCCGGTAACTGAATTAACTTATGGAATCAAAGCTGGCAGTTCTCTCTATTTTGGGATAGGAACCCTGGAAGAGGATAACCGCTTCTCTCTCGTTTCTTCAGATCTGACTGCCATTTTGAAATTTACCAAATATCTGGTGGATTTGAAAGAGGGTTCTTTTATTGAATTCAGTGCTGATTCTTATAAGATCTATGCCTTCAGAGATCTTAATATTCGCAAACTGAACAAACCCAATCTAACATTCAAGAAAGGTGAAGTAATAACAGCCAAACCGGTAAGATCAAAACTGAGAGTGGAAGATACTGAGTTACTGCCTGAATTTGAATATTTTATGGAACAGGAGATCCATGCCGAGATCGAAACAACCGGTCGGTTGGTTAAAATAATCAACGGTGGTTCCAATACCGGCAGAAGAATGATCGCCTTTTTGCGAAAATATAAGATGCAGAGTCTGTTTGAAGATTTGAATGAAAAAATACTGACCGAAGAAAAATTTGACAAGCAGCAAAATATTTTTGATTCTTTTATAGCTGATAAACAATCAGACCAATTCTTGAAGAGGATCAAGGAGTTCTATACGCCGATTTATGATGAATTGGTCAAAGAGGATTTCGAACGGAGATATTTTTTCTCCAGTGAAAAGAACATCTTCATCGATCTGATCGGCAAACAGTTTGACAAGAAGAGAATTCTGGTCAGCAAAGCTTTGGATTCGGTCACTGAATATAATGATTTCAGAAATTTTGAAGCCAAAATTCATCAATTTACTACCCTGGTGGCCAATACATTAAAAAATAGCAGAAATATATATACCATGTCTTGCGGAACTTCCTTTCATGCTACCAAAGTAGGGGCAATGTTCTTCAATGAAATTGCCGGTGTTGAAATCATCCCTGTATTACCGGGGGAGTTCAGAGGGCAATACAGCAGATGCCTGCAGAATAATGATGTGGTCATTGGAGTTTCTCAGAGTGGAGAAACCAAGGATTTAATTGATATATTCAATGACATTGATAAAATGCCGATCAATACCAATAAAATCGTTCTAGTCAATAACGTCAATTCTACGCTGGGACAAGAGAAGAGTGATGTTTCCATTCCCATTTTCTGTGGCCAGGAGATCGCGGTTCCGGCAACCAAGAGCTTTATTAATCAGATTACTCTCTTCTATTATTTGGCTATTAGAACTGCCGAGAAGAAACTTCAAATGATCGAAGATGGTGAATTGACAATCGATAAGACCACTCTCTCCCAGAAGAACTTTGTAAAATACCGGAAATTCTTCCATGATATTCCACTATTGATCAAAGAGACTATTGATTCAACGAAAGACCCTATCGAGTATATTGCCAGTAAGATATATATGGAACCATCAATTCACATCTTAGCAACCAGGTTGGTTGGGGTGGCCAAAGAGGGTGCATTAAAGATCAGGGAGACAGTTCTGAACCACACAGAAGGGCAGGAGGGGTCGGAATTCAAGCATGGTCCCAATACTATATTGGGAAAGAATACTATCTTTGGTTTGAAGAACATCAAGGCGATGATCAAATATACCGAGAGAATTTCGGATCAAGTAGAGCTTTTAGGTTCTAAGAGAAAGATCGGTTATGAAGTAAGACGTGAAGTGACGAAAGCTCTGATGAAATATATCTTCGATAAGACCTTCCCCTTCCACTTTTCCAAAGAAGCAACCGATCTTTTCAAAGAGATTGTCCATGATTATAATATATTTGATCCGCTATTTAGAAATTATCCCTTATTATATATTACCGGTCCCGAGGAGCGGGATGTCAATCTGACTATATCCCAAATCAATACCCATAAGATCAGGGGTGCTGATACTTTTGTAATTGCCGAAGAGAATGAAAAATTGCTGGAAAATGCCATGAAGAATCCTCATGGTGATACTTCATATTATGGCTGCGGTTATATTATCCTTCCCAAAACAGGTGATACTCTGATGACCACCTTTTCAGCAACAATAGTGTTACAGTTACTTGCCTTGAAGATGAGTATCAAGAAGATGCAATACCTTGATAGATTGGGGATGATCGATCATGGTGTTCATCCTGATGTTCCTAAAAATGTCTCCAAATCTATCACTGTTGATTAAGGGGAGGCTCTATGATGAGGATCGGATTCGGATATGATGTTCATCGACTGGTATCAGGGAGAAAGCTGATCCTCGGTGGAGTGGAGATACCTTCTGAAAAGGGTGCTCTTGGCCATTCGGATGCGGATGTCCTTATCCACGCTCTAATCGATGCCATGTTAGGTGCTCTTGCCCTCGGAGATATAGGAAAAATGTTTCCCGATACAGATAAGAAGTATCAGAACATGGATAGTAGGATATTGTTAAGAGAAGTTTTCTCTCAGATGAAAGAGAGGGGTTATAAGATAGGAAATATCGATCTCACCGTGTGTCTCCAAGAGCCCAAAATCGGTACCTATGTCCAGGGGATGAGGAACAATCTGGCTACCGATCTGGAGACAGAGCTCGAACGGATCTCAATTAAGGCTACGACTGAAGAGGGACTGGGAAGATCAGGCTCCGGAGAAGGGATTGCCTGCTATACTGTTCGTCTCTTATCTCCGATCGGACAATCCGAAACTACCTCTTTAAAATAGCATAATCTCTGTTATAACGCCCGGCTAATTATTATTTGAGATTG
>CAZSVG010000163.1:0-2994 GCA_964610195.1 uncultured Candidatus Cloacimonadota bacterium
AATATCTATGTTGGAGGTTTGATTTAGACTGCATCAAGGCAATTCCGGGATAGTCATAATTATTGATCAGTCTCACCAGAAAATTGTACATGATCACTTCATTGGGATCTGGAGAAGTCAGATCATTGGCAGCCAAAGAAGCAATAGAACCTCCATTGGGATGGAGTACTAAACTCTCACTAAGACTATTAAAAGCAGAGAATTGATATTGAGCCACATCGCAAGAAGCGGCGATAAAGAGGGGTAATTTTTCTCTATTATTTAGTAACTGAATATCAGCTTCCCGGAAATAACTTTCATCACCCAGCATATAATAAGCACCGTGCCCGACATATAACCAGAGTAATCGTCCATCATTGACATTATTTACGATTTGATCTCTGGCTAATGGTTTGTTACCAAAAGGATCAAAGGGATATTCGAATCCGAAGATCTTATCGACATATACTCCGGGAGCCATCGCCTGTGAGAAACTCTGGATATGTTCTGAATGCACTGCCTCGGTAGTGACCTGATTCTTATACTCATCATCAGCCACAAAGAGCAGAGTATTTTTCCATAATCCGGGAGCTGGATTACTCCAATAATTATTTATCTTACCGATCACAATGTCGGCATGAGTATTATTCTGAACAGGTATTCTGCCAATAGCTAGATCCGGACGGTCATTTCCGGATTGATCAACATAAAAATCTTCACTTGATCGACGACTTCTTTGGAAGATCATGATTTTATTTTTCTCACCTGCCTGACCGGAGAAATTTCGCCAGTCGATGGTCCCTGATCCAAGTAGGGTAACATGATTCAAAGTTCTTACTCCATTAATTACGGGGTAATTATAAAAGGCAAAACGGAGGAACAAACGTATAGCATTGGGATCGGGCATGCCACTGTTGAATTGATTGAAGATATCCTGCTGGTCAACAACCCTGGCAACGATTCCCTCCTTTGTAGAGTATAGTTGAGCCAGTTGATCGGCGTGATTTTTAAACCCTGTCGGAGTGATGATAATAGCATCAATAGGATTATTTTGCGTGGTAAGATCATCGATCATTACTTCTTTGAAATTACTGACACTGAAATATTCTCCATCTCTGGCCACAGCATATTTTGTTCCCTCAAACCCCTGACCAGCTATCGTGAAGTCGTAATTTGAACCGGCTGGAAGAATCTGAACCGGTAATTGGGAAACCTGAATGAAATTAGTGATCTGAAATGCCCTCAGGGTTTGAGTGTTACCCCGTAAATTGTATTGAACCTGTTGCTGGTAATCAGTTGTATTGATATTGAAGAGGAGCTGCGAGTTTCCTTTGGTCAGGAATTTATGGTAATGAATAGTGTAATAGTCAAAATAGACAGCACTGGAGCCGGTACGATGGATAGTTAAGACTGCATTGTTATTGCCATCTTGTAAAAAATATCCACTACCTTGAAAGGTACGATAAATCGTTCCGGACCAGTTTTGACGATTGATAACAATATTACCGTTAATATTCATTGAGAAACTTCTCGTTACCGATTCAGCTCCCTGCAAAGTTATGGTTATTATCTGTTCCTGGCTGGAATCTACATTTGGGGTTTGGAAATTGTAATTATGGTTGGTATCTGTAGTCCCGGTGAATAATGAGGTAAACCAGGTAAAATCAACCTGGGTCTCTCTGACATTTTCCATCTCATGATGGTAAATTTCCGGACTGGTGGCTCTGGCTGTCGTGGTTTGAGTATAGTTTTGCCAGGGCATTCTTGCCGGTGGATCGGCGAAATTGCCACCAAAAGTTAACCAATAGACCGCACGTGATGAATAGGGATTATAATAATGATTTACCGTGCTGGAAAGATACTCATTCTGCTCGAAGCCGTCCCTTATCTGGGCATAAAAGATAATCCGGTCGTTGCTATCAAATTGACCATTCTCTTCGCCGATGACCAAAATGGGTATCTCATAAAAGGGGTATCCGATATGATTAATTGTATTTGGTAATAGAGCACCGCCAGTGCTGAAGATCCTGATAGTTCTGGGATCTATATCGTTCAGGGGTAGCAATGAAAGTTGCTGAGCTGTCAATTCATACATCCCATTTTCAGCGATTTCGAAACTGTACCAGAAATCCGAGTTATAAAAAGGAGCATGATTGATTGTGATCTCATTTCTCAATTGCCACATCTTAGCAGTCTCATAGTTGATAATATTGAAAGAGAGGTCAAGATTGTCTATCTGATTATTTCTTTGGGTAGTGTTCCCTGAGATGTTAACCGAAACAGTTAAACTCTCAGTAATGATCAACCTGTTCTGCTCATAATAATATTCAACCGGATTGATGGTTAGCGGAACAACTGCATTGAAGCGAAAGAAGGTCGGTTCGTCCTGTTGCAGAATCACTCCTGATCTCATCCGATATTTTGCCTCATCCATGGTATAAATTATCTCATTTACTGTTTCTGTTCTAACGACTTCCGGGACCGGTAAAACAGCTTTATCAAGCCGATGTTCAGTCTGTTTTCTATCAATGATCTGATAACTGATATGGCCATTTTCCGGGATTCCTATATAATATGTAGCTTGAGGTAATAATGGTGCCCCAACTTCATTGCTGGAGTCCATGCCGGGAGCAATGATATAAATGTGACCATCTGTTTCCTGGAAAGAATAATCATTAAAATTGAACTGGAATATCAAGTTGTCGGAAGATTCTGATACGATCTCTATCCTGGCATGAATTGTGAATATGGCAAGTAGCAGCATAGCCAGTGATAATGCTTTCTTCATCATTTGACTCCTTTTCGTCATATTAATTATTAGATAGTATAACTCCAATTAAAACAGAGACAAGCTTTAAATTGTCAACTGATAAAAACGATTTAATGTTGGGGATTGTTTATAAAACTTGGGAATAAAAAAAGAGATATGATTAATATAGAAGGGTTTAATGGTGGAGGTGGCGGGAATCGAACCCGCGTCCAGAGATAAGCCAAAAGCCGACTCTACATACTTAG
>CAZSVG010000164.1:0-2980 GCA_964610195.1 uncultured Candidatus Cloacimonadota bacterium
CTATTATAGCAGCCTCTTATCAATAATTGAGGCTATTAAACACGGAACAACAACTATTATTGACCATCATTCCAGTCCGAGAACTATCAAAGGCTCTCTGCAGACTATAGCAAGAGCTGTTAAGCAATGCGGCATTAGAGCTTCCCTCTGTTACGAGGTTTCTGATCGGGATGGAGAAAAAATTTCTTCTGATGGGGTAGCGGAAAACATCAACTGGTTAAAAAAAGTATCGGAACAGAATGACGCTTATCTCAGAGGATTGTTCGGGATGCATGCTGCTTTCACCCTCAGTGATCAGACTCTTGAAAAAATATCCCATGAGTGCAAGGATCTCGATTGTGGATTTCATCTACATGTTGCAGAGGCAATATCAGATGAAGAACATAGTATCCGACAATACAATAAACGGGTAGTAGAGAGACTGGCAGGCTTTGATCTGCTCAATGAGAAGTCAATTGCTGCTCATTGTGTCCACGTAAACGATAGGGAAATGGAGATTTTAGCCGATAAGGGGGTAGCAGTAATTCATAACCCCCAATCCAACCTCAACAATGCAGTAGGGATAGCTGATGTTTGTAAAATGGACGAGAAGGGTATCCTGGTTGGCCTGGGAACAGATGCCATGACCAACAATATGCTGGAAGAGATAAGGGTTGCTCTCTGGGCTCAGCATTGGAGACAAAAAAATCCCTCAATAGGTTTTGGAGAAATCTTCTCCACTCTCGTCTATAATAATCCCCGGATTGCCAATCGATATTGGTCAACTCCGCTTGGACAAATTCAAGAGGGATATGCCGCCGATATCATCGCTTTTGATTACAACCCTCCAACCCCTCTGACATCTGAAAGCTGGCCGGGACATTTGATATTCGGAATTTCTCAAACTCAAGTAGATACTACTATAGTAAACGGCAGAATTTTACTCTGGAATAAACAGCTCTTTCTCGATATCGATGAAGAAGAGGTCACCAGGAAAGCCAGAGAGTGCGCCAATAAACTATGGAAAAGGTTTTAAAACATTCTATAGGAAGAGTTATAAAAAGAGGCTATCATGTATAAAGAGATTTATGAAAAGGCGCAACAATATGAAGCAGATACCGTTGGATACCTTGCTGACATGATCCGTATCCCATCCCATTCGACAAAAGAAGAAAAGGTTATAGATTATCTCCGGCAGGTTATGGAAGCTCTCCAATTTGACAAAGTCTGGGTTGATGGGCTGGGGAATGTGATCGGTAAGATCGGCAACGGAGAAAGATCGATCGCTTTTGATGCTCATATCGATACTGTCTATGCCGGTAATCTTGATCTCTGGCTTACCGACCCTTTTCAGCCGGTAGTAAAAGATGGTATGATCTACGGCAGGGGTAGTGTTGATCAAAAAAGCGGTATGGCTTCCATGCTGACTGCAGGTCGAATTATCAAAGAACTCGGTTTAAATGATCGATTGAGCGTCTATTTTACAGGGACTGTCATGGAAGAAGATTGTGATGGATTATGCTGGCAATACCTGATCAAAGAAGAGCATTTGAAGCCTGAGCTGGTGGTCATCACCGAGCCGACCAATCTCAACATCTATCGTGGTCACCGGGGTAGAATGGAGATCATGATCGGTATCAAAGGTGTATCCTGTCACGGTTCGGCACCGGAAAGGGGTGATAATGCCATCTACAAAATCAGCCGGATCGCTTTAGAGATAGAAAAACTGCATGAAAGATTGAGAGTTGATCCGTTCCTCGGCAAGGGTAGTGTCACTGTTACCCAGATATTCTTTACTTCCCCTTCCCAATGTGCAGTTCCGGACTCAGCAAGTATTCAACTGGACAGAAGGCTTACCTGGGGAGAAACAAAAGATTCTGCCCTGGCTGAGATCACTGAAGCCTGTTATCTGGCCGGTTATCCTGAAGCTTCTATTGAAATATTGGATTATAATGAACCGGCGTTCACCGGTATCGTTTATCCAACGGAGAAGTATTATCCCGCCTGGGTGCTTCCCACCAAATCACCATGGCTAAATGAAGCTGTAGAGAGTTATCGCCATACCTTCCAAAAAGAACCCTTTATCGATAAATGGACTTTTAGTACTAATGGAGTGGCTATCTCGGGTATGTTTGGGATCCCCTGTCTCGGTCTTGGACCGGGAAATGAAGTATACGCCCATGCTCCCAACGAAGCCTGCTCAATACATCAACTAAATGAAGCTGCTGCTTTCTATGCTGCTCTGGTATATCGCTTGAATCAGCGCTACCAGTAGTTAATTTAAATGTAAATAACAGGTTACCGTATGCAATTAACATCCTATCGCTGCACCCTATGTCACAAAGAATTTAGGCAAGAAGAAGTTCAATACCTCTGTCCGCTCTGCAGTCAGGATTATCAGAAGGGGAAACCACTTCCGGGAGTCTTGGAAGTATTGTATGATTATGATGCCATAGCCCGGGAATGGCATATAAAACCGGACATAGAACTCTTTTCTCCAGTTGAGACTAAATACTATCCTGAAATACCGGTTGGCAATACCCCTTTTTATAAATCTTTCCGCTTGAGTAATCATTTTTCGGGAGCAGATATCTGGTTGAAAAATGATTCCTTGAATCCGAGCGGTTCGCTCAAAGACCGGGCATCTTATCTGGTGGTGGCTGAGGCTTTCAGAGCAGGCTATAATAATATTGTCACTGCTTCAACAGGTAATGCTGCCAGTGCTCTGGCTGCAATGGCTGCTGCCCGGGGGTTGAAGGCCATTATTTTTGTTCCGGCAGATGCTCCTCCGGCTAAAATAGCCCAGATTCGTATTCATAATGCCCAATTGATTGAAGTAGAAGGGGATTATGATGAGGCCTTTGCTCAGGCTCTGGAATACACCACCCGGTATCATGGTTTAAATCGGAATACCGCTTATCATCCCTTCACTATTGAGGGAAAGAACACAGCAGGATTGGAGATTTTTATCCAGAACGGATATCGAGTTCCTGATTGGATC
>CAZSVG010000165.1:0-2966 GCA_964610195.1 uncultured Candidatus Cloacimonadota bacterium
ACCCGAGTGCTAAAAAGATGGTTGACAGTTAACATCTCTGATATTATATTGTTTATGTAAACAAATCAACTTATCAAGGAGTAAAAAAAGATGTCAGAACAGGAACAACAAAAGGGACAACTGAGTATTCATACAGAGAATATCTTTCCGATCATTAAAAAGTGGCTCTATTCCGAGCACGATATCTTTGCCCGGGAATTGATTTCCAATGCTGTAGATGCTCTACACAAGAGGAAGTCAGTAGATAAATCAGTCAAGGAAGAGGAGTTGCGGATCGAGATCAAGATCAATAAGAAGAAGCAGACTCTTGAATTTATCGATTATGGTATAGGTATGACCAGAGATGAGATCGAACGCTTCATCAACCAGATTGCCTTTTCCGGTGCAGAGGAATTTATTGAGAAGTACAAGGATAAACAGAGTAACATTATTGGTCATTTTGGTTTGGGTTTTTACTCCTCATTTATGGTGGGAGAAAAGGTAACCATCGATTCTCTCTCCTGGAGTAAAGATGCCCAGCCTGCTTATTGGGAATGTGACGGGACCACAAATTACATTATAGGTGAAGGGAAGAGAAAAGAGGTAGGAACAACAGTCACAGTCCACCTAAACAAAGATTCCCGGGAATATCTCGATTTCAGCAAAATACGTGATCTGATCGAGAAGTATTCTAATTTTGTTCCGTTTCCCATAGAATTGGAAAAGAAGGTTATCAATCAGAAAGAGGCCCTCTGGAACCGGAAGCCGAAAGATGTTCCGGAGGAAGAGTATAAGACTTTTTATAAAGAGGTGTTTCACGATTTTCAGGACCCACTGTTTTGGATCCACCTTAATGTCGATTATCCTTTTGTTCTGAAGGGAATCCTCTATTTCCCCAAGATCAGCAACCAGTTAGAGTTGCAAAGGGGGAAGATCAAACTCTATTGTAATAATGTCTTTGTTGCTGATAATCTCACGGAATTCATTCCGGAGTTTCTACTGTTACTGAGAGGTGGTATCGATATTCCCGATATTCCACTCAATGTATCGCGTAGTTTTTTACAACAAGATCAGAACGTGAAGAAGATCTCCAAATATATCATCAAGAAGGTTGCGGATTATCTTAATGAGCTGTTCAAAGAGGATAGAAAAAAATACGAACAGTATTGGGAAGATATTCATCAATTTATCAAATATGGGGCAATAACCGAAGAGACCTTTTATGAAGGGGTAAAGGATATCATTATCTTCAAGAACATTTCCGGTGAGTATAAAACGTTGCAGGAGTATCTGGAAACCGATAAGTCCGATAAGAAACCCCGGAAAATATACTACACCTCGAGTGAAGATACGCAGCTATCTTACCTTAACATGATGAAAGATGCCGGAAAAGAAGTAATCGTGGCATATGAGCTGATCGATACCCACCTCTTTCAGCATCTGGAGATGAAAAATGGAGAGTTAACATTTGTCAGAATAGATTCCGAATTAAACGAAGATTTTGTGGAAAAAGATAAAAAGGAATTAGTGGATGCTGACAATAAAACGGAATTGGATCGCATCAAAGAGGTCTTTGAAAATGGGCTGGGCAATAAGGATATTCAGGTTTCCGTTAAACGTCTGAAAAATATGACAGTGCCGGGATTGGTCATTTTCAATGAATTCATGAGACGGATGCAGGACATGAACAACATCATCGGTAACAAAGAACACTCTCTCTTGCAGCATCATGAGTTTGTTGTCAATGCAGAAAATCCGATCGTGAAGAAGATCCTGAAATTGCAGGCAAAAGGTAAAATCGAGGAAGTTAAACTTCTCTGCCAATATCTCCATAATTTATCGTTGATGGAGCAGAAGCAATTCACCGGAAAAGATTTGCATGATTTTATCGAAAAAAGCCACAAGATCCTTGACCTTATTTGAATGATGAATATTATTTGATTGGCAGATCTTTAAGTTAACATATATGTATTAAGCGGGGTTAGGTTTCTGATTGACAATCACAAAAACCTTCTCTTTTGGAACGTATTATGCATTAATTTATTAAGGATAATTCCTGAAAGATATAGGATCTGAAAAAGATGGTTATATCAGTAAGAAGATGATAGTATCATAATATAAATATGAAAATCAAGGAGTGAATATGATTTTCTTGAAGAGAAAAAGCAGGCAGATCTTTCTGTTGCTTCCCCTGTTCTTTTCGATGTTCTTTCTGCTCACAGTATCTCAATTATCGGCAGCTTATTTAGAATTTTTAGAGACCGTAATCGAGTTACCGAACGGTGAGATAATCGAATGTTATGCTTCCGGTGACGAGTTTTTTAACTGGTTGCACGATGAAGATGGTTATACGATAATTGTTGGTGATGATGGCTTTTACTATTACGGAGTAAGAGATGGGGAGCATGTAGTTCCCTCAACTTACCGGGTAAACAGTGTTAATCCACAAGAAGTTGGGCTCGAACCCTGGGTCAAGATATCCGAACGCCTTTACCAGGAGAGACGGGCAATCTTTCAGGAACCAATCGAACGTTCCACCGTCCGGGCACCTCATTCCGGAACAATGAACAACCTGGTAGTCTATATCAGGTTTTCCGATGATACCGAGTTTGTTACCCCCAGGACTACCTATGATGCCCGTTTCAACAGCACAACAACCGCATCGGTAAGACACTATTTCCAGGAAGTATCATATTATCAACTCGATATAGTCAGTCATCATTATCCTATTTGTGATCTGACAACCAATCTTTCATATCAGGACAGTTATCCCCGCAGTTATTACCAGCCATACCATGCTACAAATAATCCCAATGGTTACAGTAATGATACTCAGCGAAGATTGAGAGAGCATACGCTGTTGGCCAATGCGGTGGCCTTTGTTGAACCGGAGATCCCTACAAATATGGTTATTGATGGTGATAATGACGGCTATGTAGATAATGTTAGTTTTATTATCAGAGGTAATTCCGGTGCCTGGGCAGATC
>CAZSVG010000166.1:0-2955 GCA_964610195.1 uncultured Candidatus Cloacimonadota bacterium
CTGTGTATCCTGTGGTGCCTGCTCATTTATCTGTCCCACCTGTCACTGTTTTCTTCTCGTCGACAAAGAGAATTTTGAGAAAGTCAAGAACTGGGATGTGTGCCAATTTCCTTCCTTTGCTAAAGTTGCAGCCGGCGAAGATCCCTTGAAGAAACTCTATGACCGTCTCAAGTATCGCTATCTCTGCAAGTTCATCTACAAACCGGATATGTTCAAGGCAATTGCCTGTACCGGCTGTGGCAGGTGTATTGACACCTGTATTGGTAAGATTAATAAAAATGATGTAATCAAAGAAGCCTGTCAACAAGGATAGAGGTATGCAGGATAAAAACATATATAAACCGCTCAAAGCGAAGTTAATCGAAGTAATTGATGAATCACCGATGATTAAAACCTTCGTACTGGTTCCGGAAGAGGAATTTTCCTTCAAAACCGGACAGTTTATTGAAGTTACTGTTGATGGTGTAGGCGAAGCACCGTTCACCCCGTCTTCATCACCCCTGGTAACCAAGCAGCTCGACATAACGGTCATGAAAGCCGGATATGTAACCGAGAGGATGCATGAGATGAAAGCGGGAGAATACATGGGGATCAGAGGTCCCTACGGGAGAGGATACCCTGTAGAGGACTATTTCGACAAAGAGGTCTTGATTCTCGGTGGTGGATGTGGATTTGCTCCCATTCGTTCCCTGCTGTATAATCTGAAGGCGGTATCGGATAAGTTGCGCAAGGTCACCTTCTGCTACGGATCGAAAACACCGATAGACTGTATATATAAACCTTATATAACAGAGCTCAGAGAGACTCCCAAATTCGAAGTTTACCGGTCGGTTGATAAAGGAGATGAAAGCTGGACTGAAAAGGTTGGAGTGGTAACAGTACTGCTGGATGACGTTAAGGTTGATATTCCCAATTCAGTGGCTGTGGTATGCGGTCCCCCCATCATGATGAAATTCGGGACGAAAAAACTGCTGGAGATGGGATATCCCGAAGACAAGATCTATCTCTCGATGGAGAAGAACATGTCCTGTGGGGTCGGGAAATGTGGGCATTGTGCGATGGGTGACTATTTTGTATGCAAAGACGGCCCGGTCTTTACCTATAATGAAATCAAAAACCATCCGAATATCTGGATGTAAGAGACGCTTATGAGTAAAAAGATGTTAATCGATCTGGCGAAATTTCGGGAAAATGCTACCAATGGTGAATACAACTATGGAGAATGTACCTATGATTTTCATCCGAACAATATCGGAATGAAAGATATCGTGGAACAGGCGATGATGAGATTGACCTGCCGGCGTTGTGAAGAGGCCCCCTGTATCAATGTCTGTCCCGCAGAGGCGTTGGAGAAGGATGAAGAGGGTTATCTATACCGGGCTACCAACCTCTGTATCGGGTGCCAATCTTGTGTTGCTGCCTGTCCTTTTGGAACTCTGTCCAATAGAATTATCACCGATAAAAAATCGATCTGTGATTTATGTGACTTTAACGATGACTCGAAACCCTTGAAATGCATGCAGACAGCGCCGGAAGGGGCAATTACTTTCACTGAAATTGAAGCGAATGAAGCAGAGGGGATCTTTGCCCTCAATGAGAAGGTTTTGATCAAAGAGATCAGATGGGATGATCTGAAAGAGAATGAATAGTTATTAGGTATCAGGTTTTAGGTGTTAGGTTTAAGGGGTAGAATCCAGCATCAAACATCTAAAACTTAGAACCTAGTGGAGTAAAATATGGGAATTGAGATATTTTATTTTCTGATCTTTCCGGGACTCCTCTTTTCCGGAATTATCGGCGGATTAATCAGTTGGGTTGACAGGAAAATTACAGCCCGGGTACAGTTTCGGCAAGGACCACCACTATTACAGCCGTTATATGATTTTGTTAAACTTCTGGCCAAAGAAACGATAATACCACTTCATGGCTCGGTAACGACTTTTATCCTGGCCCCTGTTTTTGCCCTGTTTGGGGCTACTATCTCAGCAGTCTTTATTTTGTTGCCGATTTTGGGGATACAGACAGGTTTTGCCGGAGATATTATCGTGATCATCTATCTCCTCAATATTCCCTCTTTCACCTATATTATGGGTGCTCTGGCCTCCGGTAACCCATTGGCTGCAGTCGGTGCATCCCGGGAGATGAAACTGATCCTGAGTTATGAGATCCCGTTTCTTCTGGTCCTCATTTCGATCATTATCAAAGCCGGAATGACGATCAGTCTCTCCGAGATAGTTGCTTTCCAGGCCATGAACGGGGCTTTTATTTTCAGTCTCTCCGGGTTAATAGGTTTTATAACTATCTTGATGTGTATCCAGGCCAAACTTGGTCTGGTTCCCTTTGATATGGCCGAGGGTGAAGGGGAGATCTGTGACGGGATCGTGATCGAATTTTCCGGATCCATTCTCGCTCTGATCAAACTCACCAAATATATTATGTTCTTTATCCTGCCGGCATTGGTAGCCGGAATCTATTTTGCGGGTCTTCCTCTGACCGGAATCAATATTCTCTGGTCGATATTGAAGATATTCGTTGTTGTTTTATTAATCACCCTGATTCGCAACACCAATCCCCGGGTTCGGATAGAGCAGGCGATGAAGTTCTTCTGGATCTGGATGAATCTGTTTGCCGTAATCAGTATATTATTAGCCCTCTTCGGATTATAAATGAATACAAAAAATCTTCCACGAATGGACACTGATTTATACACCAATGATCACAAAACGAAAGAAGAGAAACGCTTGAATATAAAGCATAAGAATTATGATTTAGTTAAGAAGTATATGCTACAAATGCACAGACTAAAGTCTATGTTACAAATGCACAGACTAAAGTCTATGCTACAAATGCACAGACTAAAGTCTATGCTACAGATGCACAGACTAAAGTCTATGTTACAAATGCACAGACTAAAGTCTATGCTACAGATGCACAGACTAAAGTCTATGCTACAGA
>CAZSVG010000167.1:0-2941 GCA_964610195.1 uncultured Candidatus Cloacimonadota bacterium
AGGATGTTTAACTGATGAACAGATTTCATCTCATAATTCTGATTGTTTTTTGCACTCTGTTAAATCTGAATTTAAATGCCCAACGATCGTTAAACAACAAGATCATCTTTGGTGGCGATTATAATTACCCCCCTTATGAATATGTCGATGATAGTGGAAACATTACCGGCTTTAACGTCGAACTAACCCGCGCAATAGCCCAAGAAATGGGAATGGAAATTGAGATCCAGCTCGGTCCCCGTGATTATATCATGGATAGGCTGAGACTCGGTCAGATAGATGTTTTGATGGGAATACCCTTTACCAGAGATAAAATTGATGAGTTTTATTTCTCTCAGATGCAAAGTATTCTGGAAATGGCGATAATTATCAGGAAAGGTGATCGCCGAATAACCAGTGAGAGAGATATCTACGGTAAAGATGTCGTAATTCTGAGAGATGAAATCGGGAGTGAATTTCTACAACGATTGGAGTATGCTCATAATATAACAATAGCTGATACACCTGATGCAGCATTATCTTTGGTATTGGATGGTTCACATGATCTCGCCATCTTGAACAGAGTTAAGAGTACCTTTTTCATTAGACAACGAAGTATCAGAGACTTAACTATATTACCATTCAACATATTCTCTCAGGAAAACTGTTTTGTAACCACACCCGACAAGTATAACCTGATTTTGCAAATAAATGAAGGACTCAGAAGAGTAAGAGCCAGCAACCAGTATAATAGCATCTATAAAGAATGGATTATACCATACTCTGCCGAATCAGATTCTAAAAAACCATTGGTAAGAATCTTTACTTTAGTAGTCTTACCCTTGTTTATAATTCTATTAGTTATATTTTCCTGGTTCATGTTACTGAAATCAAAGATCGGAATACGAAATGAAGAATTAAATTCTGAAATTGAAGCGCATAAAGTAACTACGGCTCAATTGACCGAAAACCGGATAAGATATCAGAGTCTGGTTGGTAATATTCCGGAAGTTATATTTGAGGCTGATACAAGTGGAATCATTGTCTTTGCCAACCAAAATTTACGGAACATTTTTCAATATACCCCCGAAGAGGTTAAGAATTCGCTCCGGATTACGGAACTCTTTATTCCCTCTCAAAAAAAGCAGGTATTAGAATTTTTCAACAATCTCTTGATCAAGAAAGAGAGGGTAGTAGCTGAATTTACCGGACGTAAAAAGGATGGAAACACTTTCCCGGTTAAAATCATTGCCAATGTACTACTGCGGCAGAAAGAAGCAAAAGGTGTTTTTGGATTAATCTTAGATTTAACCTATCAACGGAATAGTGAATTACTACAGAGTGCTCTTTATGGAATCTCGGAAGCAGTCCATCAGGCCAGAGATCTCGAAGATCTTTTTTCCCACATTCATAAGATTACGGCAACTCTCCTGCCTGCAGATAACTTCTACATCGCTCTCTATGACGAAGAAGAGAAAACTCTGAAATATCCATACAATGTCGATGCTATAGATTGGGCTCCTTTAAGCTATAACCCGGCCAAAGGATTAACCGAATATGTCTTCCGCACCGGTAAAGAATTGTTGGCAGATGCCGAGACTATTTACCATCTGCACGAAGAGAAAGAGATCGAGTTGGTTGAGAAACCGGCGAAAATCTGGCTTGGTATTCCCCTGAAGATTGATCAGCAAGTTATCGGAGTTATCGCTGTTCAGGATTATGAGCATGAGAAAACATATAATGAACCGGAAAAACAGATCCTGACCTTTATCTCCGAACAGATTGCCCTGGCTATCGAAAGAATGCAGAACAGTGACAATCTCAAAAGAACACTGGCTATGCTGGAAGACAAGGTCAAGGAAAGAACTGCTGAACTAAAAGAATCAGAAACCCTCTTTCGAACCCTTACTGAAAACTCCAAAGATGTTATCATGCGTTTCGATAGCGAATTTCGCCACTTGTATGTAAACCCGATGGTCAAGGAACATACAGGTATCGAGGCCGAGAAATTTATAGGAAAAACTCACCGGGAACTGGGATTTCCGGAAAAGCTGATAACAAGATGGGAAAAGGCTTTAACCAAAGTCTTTGAGACCGGAAAGAGTTATCGAATAGAATTTCAACTTCCCAATGGTTTATGGATAGATTGGTATCTTGTTCCTGAATTCGGGAGTAATAAAAAGATCAAACATGTTCTGACAACCGCTCATGATATCACTGAGAGAAAGAAGAGTGAAGAAGAGATCAAGAAACTTAATATCGAACTGGAACAGAGAGTTATTGACAGAACCAAACAGTTGGAAGAGGAGATCCAAACCCGAAGACAGGCTGAAAAGATCCAACATACTTTCTTCCTGATTTCAGAATCGGTTAATACGACCAGAGATATTCAGGAGCTATATAAAAATATTCACAATGCTATCAAAGAGCTTATGCCGGCTAAGAATTTCTGTATCGCCCTGTATGACGAAATGGTTGATATCGTCAGCTTCCCATATAATGTTGATGAGTATGATCCCACCCCATCGCCCCACAAGGCTAGAAAAGGACTGACTGAGTATGTTTTAAAGAAAGGAATCCCTCTCTTAGCAAAAGAAAAAGAAATCAACGAACTCATAGCCAAGGGGGAAATTGACCTGATTGGTAAGCTGTCAAAAGTATGGTTGGGAATTCCATTAAAGATAAAGGATAAAATTGTCGGTGTTATGATGGTCCAGGATTATGATTCCGAAAATACTTATAACGAAGATGACAAACAAATCCTAACCTTTGTATCTGATCAGATAGCTCTGGCAATTGAGAGAAAAGAGGCTGAATATCAGACCGATCTACAGAGAATCTATTTCGAACAACTCTTTAATAACAATCCGGCTGGAATTGTCATGCTTGACACCAAAGACCGTGTTATGGCTTGTAATAGCTCTTTTACTAAAATTTTCGGATACACTCAAGATGAATCCAT
>CAZSVG010000168.1:0-2919 GCA_964610195.1 uncultured Candidatus Cloacimonadota bacterium
GAAAAAGACGACTTTATGGAAGAACCGGCAAAGAAATTCTACCGACTTTTTCCCGGTAATGAAGTCCGATTACGCTATGCTTATTTCATCCGCTGTGAAAAGGTAATCAAGGACGAAAATGGTGAGATACTAGAACTTCATTGCACATATGACTCTTATACAAAAGGGGGTTCAGCACCAGATAATCGCAAAGTGAAGGCTACCCTGCATTGGGTTTCAGCAAAAGAGAGCTTTCCGGCTACGGTTAGACTTTATGAACATCTATTTACAGTACCCAACCCCGGGATGGAAGAAAATGTTGATTTCCGTGATCAGATCAATCCAGATTCTTTGAAGATTCTGGAGAATTGTCGTCTGGAACCAATGCTCCAAAATGCCAGTCCGGAAGCGAGATTTCAATTTGAACGACAGGGGTATTTCTTCGTTGATCCCATCGATTCGGAACCTCTGAAACCAGTTTTCAACCGGATCGTTTCCCTCAAAGATACCTGGACAAGAATCCTGAAAAGGGAAGCTGAAACGAAGATTTAAAGGATTTAAGCAAATCCTGATTAGAAATCATAGTAAAAAATATCAATAAAGGAGTTAAGCAGATGGTCAGAAAAACTGTCTTAACGATTCTATTATCGTTATTAGTCTTCTTGCTGTTTGGTCAGAGTTTTAGAACAATTCAGCAAGATATCCATCAATACGAACTGGAAAATGGAGCAACTCTTCTGGTTTTACCCCGTACTAATTCTCCGGTCGTTCACTGCGTATCGTTATTAGACGTGGGTGCAGTACGGGAAGTTCCCGGAATAACCGGAATTTCTCATTTCCTCGAACATATGGCATTTAAGGGTACGGAAACCATCGGAACCACAGATTATGATGCTGAAAAAATGGCTCTTGAGGAATGCCATCGGATCTTCGAGGCAATCTTGGAAGAGAGAGCAAAGGATGATTTGATTGACGGAACCAGATTATCATTACTAGAAGATGAATTGGCTGCTGCCATAGAAGTAGCCAACCAATATGCCATTGATAATGAATTCTCCCGAATTCTCGATCTGAATGGGAGCCGAAATCTCAACGCCGGAACCTCTTATGATCTGACTATGTATACGGTCAGTTTACCTTCCAATAAGCTGGAACTCTGGATGCTGATGGAGGCAGATCGTTTCAGCAACCCGGTCTTTCGCCAATTCTATCAGGAAAGGGATGTGATTTTGGAAGAGAAGAGAATGACTGAAAGTTCGCCACTAAGAAGGTTTGCCAATGAGTTTATGAAACATGTCTTCATGGTCAATCCTTACAGGAATACCTTAATCGGTTCGGAAGAAGATATCAGATCAATTACCGAGGAAGAGCTCCGCAGTTACTTTAATCAATACTATGGAGCTCAAAATCTGGTCTTCGCTATTGTTGGAAATGTCGACCCGGAAACGGCTTATTCTCTTGCAAATAAGTATCTCGTAAATATACCTGAAGGAACAAAGAATGAACCGGTTAGTTTCGAAGAACCGGAACAGACCACAGAGAGATATTTTATCTATGAAGATATGGCCCAACCATTTCTTTTCATCGGTTATCAGATTCCCCCGGCTAATCATCCCGATTATCCTGTTTTTTCGGTCATAGCCGATATCCTTGGTCAGGGTCGTTCCTCCCGACTGTTTCGATCATTGGTCGAAGAAAAAAACCTGGCAGCTCAGACATATAGTTATCATGGAACTCCGGGGAGAGTTTATGATAATGTCTTCGCCATTGGAGCTATTCCATTGCAGGATATAACAATAGAAGAATGTCTGGCTGAAATTGATCGGCAGATCGAGATATTGCAGACCAAGAGAGTTACCGATGATGAGTTACAGGGGGTGAAGAGAAGAACTTTAAAACGCTCCATTGATCGACTTAAATCCGGTGTTGGTCTCTCTATCCAGTTAGCTATGTATCAATCCCTATTCGGTGATTATAATGAGTTATTCCGTGATATGGAGAAGGTTGATCGGGTAACCAAAGAAGATATCCTCAGGGTCACAAATACTTACCTGGTGCCCGAAAACAGAACAATAGGGATTTTGGAACCCAAAGTGAGGTAACTATGATAAAAAAATATAATTTATCTAAGAAAGCAATAAATAAATCAGTTCCATACACCCTATTTTTTATCTTGATGACCATCTTCTCTTCTATTGGCATGCTCTATTCCAATCTTGAGACAGAAGCCCGATTTGGCATAGAATTTCCTGAACTACCGGCTGTAACCTTACCGGAAGTTACCGAGTATAAGTTGAGTAATGATTTAACTTTCCTGCTCTGTGAGAACCATGATTTCCCGACAATATCGGTATCTATCCTCATTGAAGGTGGTTCTTATTTTGAAGATTCAAGTAAAATAGGGCTGGCAGAAATATTAGCTGATATGCTCCGGATCGGTGGTACCCAAAACTATTCACCGGCAGAACTTGATGCGCTTCTTGACGATATGGCTATAACCTTGCGAAGTAGCGGTCGAATTCATTCTTTTTCCCTAAATATGAATTTTCTTTCCGAAGATGTTGATCTGGCTCTGAATATCCTCAATGATGTCCTTCGTTATCCTACCTTCAATGAGGAGAATCTGCATCGTACAAAATTGAGTATCAATACAGAAATTGCCCGGAGGAATGATAATGTATCCGAAATAGTTGGCCGGGAGTTCATGAAACTAATCTTTGGTGCTGATAATCCGTATGCCAGAACTTCTGAATATGAAACCATTGCCAATATTACTCAACAAGACCTGATTGATTATCATAAAATATTCTTTCATCCCCAGACCACCTTAATCTCAGTGACAGGAGATTTCGATACGAAGGACATGCAACGAATGTTAAAGAACACTTTCGGGAACTGGAAGAAAGAAAGGAGAACCTTTCCGGTTGCAGAGAAATTTCC
>CAZSVG010000169.1:0-2912 GCA_964610195.1 uncultured Candidatus Cloacimonadota bacterium
CCCGTGTAAGATGACGAAATTGCTCATAATAATCAAAACTTACAGTCATATCTTCGTTTATGTTGTAGGGAGAAATAGTACTGATGTGTTCATAAACGAAGATCTGACTGTCAGTTTTGATTATTATGAGCATTTTCGTCATCTTCCACGGGAAGAATGGGCAGAATTGAGCAGTCCGGAGACCCTTAGACGCTTGGTTAATAATATCATTGATGTAAATCTATTTAATTATGAAGCGATGAAAATGGGTTATGAAGAGGATATTTTTAGTGACCCGGAAAGAGATGTCATCAGAGGTGAAACAACAGGTAGCATCTTTGATTATGCAGTGTTTACCAACCCGGAGGTCAGGCAATTACGCAGGCACGCCATTTTGAAAACCTTTTTCCAAAAGCAGGTCATTGATGTTGCCGATCCTACCTGGGAAGATATAGGAGCTTATTATGAGGAGAACATAGATGAATTCACGCTACAAAGAAATCGAAGACTTCAGCCATTCTTATTCGATACGCTAAGCGAAGCCCAGGAAGCCAAGGAGATGGTAGAGAGAGCTGTCGCAGAAGATGATGAATGGCAGATCATAAACTTGATTCGTAAATCAAATTATCCCGAAGAGCTCAGATCTCTTCAGTTTGTTCTATATAATTCAGAATTGCCTGTCTTTGGCAAAGATCAGAACCTCTATAATGCCATCTGGAATACCCCAATAGGTCAACTTAGTGAAGTTAAAAGAGCTGATCAGGGATTTTACTTTTTTCTGATTGTATTAGAGGAATATCCGCAGTATCAATATCCGGTTGAGCAGTTACAAGTACACATTACCGAACAATTGACTTATGGAAGAAGATTAGCTCGCTGGCAAGAAGTAGTAGTGGAACTATTTGACGAGTATCAAGTAACTCTCTATCCGGAAAGGCTGGTCGCCATTCTCCCGGCTGAAGAATTATTCGATCTGGCGGAAGAATCACAGTCAAGAAGACGTTATGTAGAAGCGATCAGATATTATGATCAGATCATAGAGCATCATAAAAATGATGAAGATGATTATAGAGCTCTCTTTGCCAAGGCTTATCTTCTGGGACGGGAATTGGATCAGGAAGATAAGGCGATCCAATTATTGCAGCAACTAATAAGTGAATATCCGGAAAATAGTCTCCATGATGCTGCTCATTTTATGATTCAGACATTTTCCGTAGGGGAGATTCCCCTGGATATCCTGGAATAATAGTCCCAGATTTATATTAGTAGCCCAGAATCTTTATTTATCAAGATCAAGAATGAGATCATCATTGATCTTTCTTTTTTGATGAGGTTCTTCTTCGCTTAATTGATAGGCAGCAAGGATTTTTTTTATAACACTCTCTCCCTCATTAGTGTTATTACAATACACTCTTCCTATCTCCTGTCCTGCTTCCAGATAATCTCCTATATTCGGGGTCAGGTAAGCTCCGGATGAATAATCTAAGATGGAATCGATTTTTTTCCTGCCAGCACCGATATCTAATAGGGCATATCCTATTTTCTGACAGTTGATGGACTGGATATAACCTGGACGTTCTGATTTAACAGGTAAGATATATTTACTCTGAGGTAGTAATGACAGATCATCACAAATTTTCTCATTCCCACCCTGCGCTTTAATAAAACGCGCAAACTGTTCCAGAGCTTTACCCGAAGAGATGGCCTGTTCGATTTTGCGCATTGCTTCAGATTCATCAACAGCTTTTCCCGAAAGGATTAGCATCCTGGCTGCCAGATAACGGGTTAGCCTATCAATATCCGGTATCGCTATTCCCTGCAAATATTCGATCGTCTCTTTGATTTCCAGGGCATTACCAATGTAAAAGCCAAGTGGGACATTCATATCCGTATATACGATATTGACCTGCTGCCCGAGCCTCTCTCCCGTAGTTTTGAGAAGACGCCCGAGTTCTCTGGCGGTTTCCAGGTCTTTGATAAAAGCTCCGGTTCCGACTTTCAGATCAATTACCAGATTATGAGCACCCTCAGCAATCTTTTTACTGATTATACTTGCTGTGATAAGTGGCAAACTCTCTACGGTTCCGGTCACATCACGTAAAGCATAGATCTTTCTATCAGCGGGAACCAGAGATATCGTTTGACTGATAATTGAAAATCCCACCTTGTCAATTATCTGACGAAACTCATCTTCAGAAAGATCGGTCTTGAATCCGGGTATGGATTCCAATTTGTCGAGAGTCCCTCCGGTATGCCCCAAACCTCTACCGGAAATCATGGGAATTTTAGCACCACAGGCAGCTACTACTGGAGCTAAAGTTAGACTTATTTTGTCACCAACCCCCCCGGTGGAATGTTTATCTACGGTTCTATAATTTTCAGGGAATGCGATACTTATCCCCGATTCGATATAAACCTCGGTCAGGTCATGTATTTCCTCATTGTCCATCCCTTTTAAGAATAAAGCCATTAAGAAAGCAGACATTTGATAATCTGGGATACTATCATTCAGATACCCGGAAACTAATGTCTCTATTTCGTCTTTACTAAGCCTATCACCAGAACGCTTTTTGATAATTAATTCTACAGGATTTTCCATGGTTGTTACCTCTATTATTCTTGTTTGTTTAAAAAGTGAGGATGTCTGCCAATCTTTTAATTCCGGTTTCAATCTGCTCTGCTGTAGGATAGGTGAAATTCAGCCGGAGACCGTAATATTTCTCTTTGCCGGAGGGATAGAACTTACTTCCGGGGATATAAGCGACTTTATTATCAAGGGCTTTATGAAAAAGCTGGTCGCTATTCTGTTCTTCAGGTAGATTGATCCAGACAAACATTCCCCCCTCCGGTTTTGTCCATTCAACATGATCAGGCATATACCGCTCTAATGACGATAGCATCTTTTCACAGAGCGGTTTATAAATGGATATTAT
>CAZSVG010000170.1:0-2898 GCA_964610195.1 uncultured Candidatus Cloacimonadota bacterium
TGTGCTGCTACCGAGTTCGACGGAGTCAACCTCCTGCTTGCCTTATCAAATGGAACCATAAATCTTTAAGCGCTCTGCGAGTGCTCTGGCAAGCGGGAGCTTGCCAGCCCTCTGTTACATCCTCACTCCATCACTCCATTACTCCATTACTTCATCACCTCATAATTAATCTCCCTTGACATCTTTTATCAGGCCGCTTTTTTCGAAGAGTAAATCAGAAACGGCAAAAAATTGACCAGAATAATGGTAGAAATCGGAGTGTCTTTTGGACAGTAGAAATAGAGCAATTTTAACCACGGGTAACATACCAAAGCAGCTTTTCTATCTTACCCTGCCAATGATCGCCGGTACTCTCGGAATTGTTATCTTCAATCTGACCGATACCTTTTTTGTCGGCAGGCTTGGTGAGAAACAACTGGCAGCTCTCTCCTTTACCTTTCCGGTAGTGATGATTATCAACAGCTTTTCAGCCGGGATCGGGATCGGGGCCGGAGCCCTGATATCCCGATATGTCGGTGCCGGAGATCATTATAAGGTCACCCGGTTAACGACAGATTCTCTGATCCTCGGTTTTCTCTTTATCCTTATCCTCTCGATCTTAGGATTATTGACCATCAATCCGCTCTTTACCCTACTCGGGGCTAGAAATGATGTTCTGGAATATATTTACGATTACATGTCGGTCTGGTATTATGGATCGTTTATGGTCGTGATCACCATGATCGGCAACAATATCATCAGAGGACTGGGTGATACCAAAACCCCCGGATTGATCATGGTCATCTCGGCTACTATCAATATGATCCTCGATCCGCTTCTGATCTTCGGGATCTGGATCTTTCCCAGATTGGAGATCCAGGGAGCAGCGCTGACCACCGTTTTCTCCAGAGCGATCGTAGCAGCTGTTGCGATCTATGTCCTCCATTTTCGCCGAAAATTGATCTCCCTGAAGAGGGTTAAACTTTCTGAAATCCTTGCTTCCTGGAGAGAGATTCTCCATATCGGGATCCCCTCGGCATCGATCAGATTGGCTCTGCCGGTCGGTTCGGGGATTATTACCCGTCTCCTCTCCTCATCCGGGCCGCTGGTGGTAGCTGGTTTTGGTGTGGCCACAAGAATTGAATTCTTTGCCATGTCCCCGATTTTAGCTCTCTCGGCAGTGATGAGCCCCTTCATCGGGCAGAATCTCGGGGCTGAGAAGATTGACCGGGTCAAGACGGGACGAAAGGTTGGGCAATTATTCTCTCTAATGATCGGTGGATTTCTCGCTATAATTCTGGGGATTTTTGCCCGGGCGATAGCCAGAATATTTAACGATAATCCGCAGGTAGTGGAGACGATCGTTATCTATCTCAGAGTGGTTCCGATTGCCTATGGCCTGACTGGCACCCTGCAGATAAGTTCGACTATCCTCAATGTTTTCAAAAAGCCCTATCTCTCCTCCGGAATGATGGCTTTGCAGATCTTTGGGATCTATATCCCGCTCGCTTTTTTTGGTCATTATCTATTCGGTCAGCTGGGTGTATTCTCTTCTCTCGCCCTTTCCTATGTGATCTCCGGATTGATTGCCAGCAAAATAGTCACCAAAGAGATTAAAAATATTGAACAGAGATTGTCAAAGCTAAGAACCAAAGAGGACCTGGAGGAGTACAAGGTTCGAGGTTTCCCCGGACAGGGATAGAGACTGGAACAAAGATTTTTTTGTGACACATAGTGTTCTATATTGATGAAAAAATGAGCTCAAAGGGCGGCTTCTTACAGTTCAACCTTTAGAGAGCAGGGGAGTTGGCCCGGGCCGACTCCCATACTCCCCAGAGGTTGCTGAGAAGAAATATCTTCCTGAATGCTCAAATTTGCTTTGTTTATTTAGCATCACCTTTCCATGTTTGAACTCTCTGTCATGTTATTGATCTGAAATTTTCTTATCAAGATACCTGGTAGAAGATATGTTAAAGAGGGATACACAGACTGAAGTCTATGTTACAAAAGAGGCACAGACTAAAGTCTATGTTACAAAAGAGGCACAGACTGAAGTCTATGCTACAAAAAACTGTCATCCTGAGTATTCTGCCGTTCTCTTCTTGCTTATCCTTAAAGCAGAATGTATCGAAGGATCTTTGGATCGATTGAGAGATGTTTTTAATAACCACGGAGCGGTGACCCAAGATAGCCTGAAACGACGTGCCAGGAACATTGAACCTACCCGCCTACCCCAATGGGTCTGCAACCCATACCTGGGGTTTCACCACAGGCGATGTTTTGACGCACCTTCAAGGCTTATGAAGTTTGTAATCATTCATGGTAACTTTTTCAGGGGTGGCAAGCTCCCGCCTGCCACTTCGAACGGAGTTCGAATATCTTTAGAAAGTACTCTTCGAAGATGAGGCAATCGGGAGCTTGTCTCCCCGAATATTAACTCAGGATATCATTATGAAAACGAGTTCGTCAGACCTGGGAAAAACAAGCCTGTATTTGATCATCCAGCCCGAACCTGGTAACATCAAAGAAGACAATACTTTCCTTGACATAATGAGGGGATGAAAAAGTTCTTATGGGGATTATATCCGAGGTCAAAATGAAGAAAAAGGTACTGATTATAACTACGGGCGGCACGATATCGATGCGTTACGATGATAAGGTGGGTATCATACCGGATAACAATCTGGCTGAATTGCTGGGTAACTTTCCCCAATTAACTTCGGCAGCCGAGATAGAGGTTTTAGAATATTCTAATTTACCGAGCCCCCATATAACCCCGCACCGGATGTTCGAGCTGGCAAAAATGGTGGACAGGAAGATCAGTGATTTCGACGGAGTGGTGATCACTCACGGAACTGATACCCTGGAAGAGACTGCCTATATGCTTGATCTGGTCCTGACTACCAGGAAACCGGTCAT
>CAZSVG010000171.1:0-2147 GCA_964610195.1 uncultured Candidatus Cloacimonadota bacterium
ACGATCTTGTCTGTATCGACAAAAGTGGAGTCGAGCATTTCCCCGAAATTCTCTTGTGGTTCTTCTTCCGGAGAGTGTTTATCAACCTCGGTGGCTGTTACTTCTTCTTCAGTAACCTCGACTGGTTGCTCCTCTTGGGAGACAACCTTCTTGGTTACCTTTTTTTGCTTCTTTTCCTTTTCTTCTACTGCAGTTGGCATTTAAACCTCTTATTGACATTAATATGGTAGACCACTATTTTTTCTGCAGTTGCCTTGTCCAGTTTTATTTTACTTTTCCATTCAACTCTCAATAAAATCTGAATCAGGTTCCATTCAACTCTCAATAAAAATATATCCGAAGTCTTGTCGAAACGCTTTCAATACTGTAGAAGATACTATTTTTCCCTTAGGGAACCCTATAGTCGGCACCCAACCGACTATAGGGTCCCCTAAGACTATCCCGGATTAATATATCCATTTAATTTCATCGATAATTATCATCAGAAAACTTTTTATTGACAATATCAAATCAAACTATCCTCTTGGCGAAGATGGATGAGTTTTTATTTTTTGCTGGATAAATTTGATAGTTATCAATACTAATATAGAGAGGTCTATATGAAACAAAGCTTATTAATACTTTTTTTATTCTTCAGCATTTTCTCATTTCTTCTGGCTGAAGAGATCATGATCAACCAAACAGAGTATAATATCGAAGTTTTACATTCGGATAGCAACTCAACGATCATCGATTATACTATTGGACGTTTTCAAAGACTGCCGGTCGATATCGATGGCGATATTTATTATCATCTATTGTTGGAGAAGGAAGGGACCTTACTGGAAAAAGGTGAACCTTCTTTACCCCACATCTCCAGAAGCATTATCGTTCCGGATCTTGCCCTGACAGAAATCCGGGTTACTGCCAGTAATTATGTTGATCTGACTATGGATATAGCGCCCTCGAAAGGGAATCTACTCCGTAACCAGGATCCGAATGAAGTCCCCTATACCTTTTCGGAAGCTTATCGCAAAGATGGTTTTTATCCCGAAGTTTTGGCAACATTAGATGAGCCCTATATCATGCGTGACTTCCGTGGTCAGGTTGTCAGGATCTATCCCTTCCAATACAATCCGGTTACCGGAATATTACGTGTTTATCATCAAATTACAGTAGAAGTGAATAACATCGGAACAGATATTCGCAATGTTAAGTATCGTCAGAGAGATGGTTATAACCGGGATTTTGAATCCATATATCAGAACAGATTCCTCAATTTTTCACATACCCGTTATACTCCACTTGAAGAACAGGGAAGAATGATCGTCATTGCCTTTGATGCCTTTGTCGATGCAACCATGCCTTATGTTAACTGGAAAAACCAGAAGGGCATACCCACCACGATTTATCCCGTTTCCTCTATCGGAACTACGGCTACCGTAATTATGAACTTCATCCAACAACAGTATAATCTCAATGATGGTTTAACCTTTGTGCAACTGGTTGGAGATGCCGCTCAGATCCCGACATTTACTGTCGGTGGAGGTGGCTCCGATCCCTCTTATTCTTTGCTGGAAGGTAATGATGCTTACGGTGATATCTTTGTTGGCAGATTCTCGGCAGAAAATGTTGCTCAGGTGCAGACTCAGGTACAAAGAACGATCCATTACGAAAGAGATATAAATATCTCGGACACCTGGCTAACTAACGCCATGGGTGTTGCTTCCAATGAAGGCGCTGGCATAGGTTATGAAGGTCTTTCTGACATTCAGCATCTGAATCTGATCCGAGATCAGCTATTAGCGTATAATTATACTCTGGTAGATCAAATCTATGCCCCCACAGCAACAGCCGCAATGGTTAGTAATGCTCTCAATTCAGGTCGGGGATTAGCCAATTATACCGGACATGGCTCCAATACTTCCTGGAGTACGACAGGTTTCTCCAACACAAATGTAAATGCCTTAGAAAATGACTACAAATTACCTTTTATAGTCTCGGTAGCATGTGTGAACGGTAATTTTACGGCCACGACCTGTTTTGCTGAAGCCTGGCTCCGGGCAACAAATAACACCACCGGTGTTCCTACCGGTGCTGTAGCGATGTATGCCTCTTCTGTTAATCAATCTTGGGCTCCACCCATGTCAGCACAAAGAGAAATAGCC
>CAZSVG010000171.1:2157-2879 GCA_964610195.1 uncultured Candidatus Cloacimonadota bacterium
CATCCCAGGGAGCTACTGAATTCAAAAACTGGCATATCTTTGGTGATGCTTCTCTCCAGGTTCGTTCTAACATTCCTCAAGCCATGAGCGTAACTTATAACACTGCTATTCCAATTGGTGTTAATACTCTTCAAGTCAATACCGGTGTAAACAATGCCCTGGTAGCTCTAACTACCCCTGATTATCAGATCCTCGCTTATGGTTATGCTAACAGTTCAGGAACTGTTACTTTAAACATGACTGATCCTCCAACTGTTCCCATGACCCTCAATTTAACAGTAACCGCCTATAACAAAGTAACTTATACTGGAACTGTCGAAGTGCTGCCGGCAGACGGTCCTTATGTAGTTCTGGATAGTTATACTCTTAACGGTAATCAATCATATACCCCCCAATACGATGAGTTAATAAGTTTTTCAGTAACATTAGCTAATATGGGTAGCGACCCGGCACTAGATGTATCGGCCCTTTTGACTACCGGTTCAACCGGAGTAACCATATTAGATAATACCGAAAACTTCGGGACTATTGCTGCCGATGGTTCCATTACTAGACCTAATGCTTTCAGTATCCAAACAGCAGATGATCTAGCCGATCAGACAACTCTGAACTTCACCATGGAAATCACCTCCGGAACTGATAACTGGTCATCAGATCTGAGTTTTAATATCAATGCCCCGTCTCTGGAAGTAACCAATTTTCATGTTCAGGATCCGGCACCC
>CAZSVG010000172.1:0-2798 GCA_964610195.1 uncultured Candidatus Cloacimonadota bacterium
ATGTCTCTGATTCCCTGAAAGAATAGCAGGGTATCTTTCTCGAAATTGATCGCTATTTCAACTAACGCCATTTCATTTTGGGCTTCTTCAACCGTTTTAATTGCTGCCTTCGGGTTGTTAAAGATCCGGTAGTTGATAATTGCTCTCAGATAATCATTAACGATTTCCTGATCGGCTTCATGATTGATCAATTCCAGATCTTTTTCAGAATGCAAGCTATTGAAAAAAATCTCATGTTGCTTTTCCTGATCTCTCAATTTAATCAACAGTTCATGCCCTCTGGTTCCTAAGTCTTTTCTTTTTAAGGCGTTATCATAAAAAGCATATCCACTCTTTTCGATTTGAATTGCCAGTTCGACAATCTCGTCAATTGAATAAGCTGTCATCTCATTTCCTCCATTTCTTGCTTCTATATTAAATAATCTAATATGCTATACAATAAACAAAAACCAAATCAATTTGGGAGTCAATATTTTTTCATTAGAGATGATGATTGCTCTTTATCCAACAAGAAAAACACTTGACCTATTGGTCACCAAGAAGAGTTTGGAACGGTCAAATACGGATTAAGTTTATATGGAGGCTCACTTTGTTTATCATCGGTGTATTGATTGCTCTGGGACTACTGATCATCGTCCATGAGTTCGGACATTTTATTGCTGCCCGGTCATTTGGGGTTGGTGTAGAAAAATTTTCCATTGGTTTCGGACCCAAATTATTGGGTTATAAATATAAAGGTACCAATTTTCTGGTTTCCTTGATCCCTCTCGGTGGTTATGTTAAGATGAGTGGAGATGAGCCTCAGGATGGGACAGAATATGGGGAAAAGGATTTTTATGGAAAGCCTTGGTGGCAGAGGATTATTATCGTATTTGCCGGACCTATGGCCAACCTGGTATTGGGTTTACTCCTATTTTCATTTTCTTTCTGGATTGGCCGCAATGTAGATGATCATTATCCGACAGTGGGTCAGGTTACCTCCCAATTCGAGAGTATATTTTTTCCCGAAGACGAGATCATCGAATTGAATGGTTATCCCATTGAATATTGGAGCCAGTTACCTGAAAAAACAGAGAAAGATAATATTAATGAAGTTACCCTTATTAGAGATGGTCTGCTGATCAGAATGGTTACCAGAGATTTATTACCGATCACCTGGTATACCGATATCCAACCGGAAGTATTGCCGATAGTTGGTACAGTCGCACCAGGTATGCCTGCCTATCGGTCAGGTGTTCAGGTTGGTGATCTGATAACGGCTGTTGATGGACAGGAAGTAGATAGTTGGTATGAAATGAGAGAATTGATTGCCAATCATCAGGAAGATTCTGTTGAACTGACCATTCTCAGAGGCGAGGAGAGTCTGAAAATAACTCTGGATCTTGAGAAAAACATCCTCAGTGATACTGATCAAAAGATTATCGGCATAACCCAACATTTTCCGGTAAGTTATTTTCAAAGGTATGGTCTGTTCAGTTCAATTCGTTATGGAGCAATCTCAACGGCCTCTTTTCTCGTAGTAAATTATTACGCCCTGTTTCGTCTGATTTCCAGGCCGATGGTAGCTAAAGACCAGCTGGGTGGACCGGTTATGATAGTTGCGTTATCAAAACAAACCACAGCCATGGGATGGGGGGTCATAATCTCATTTATCGCCTCTATTAGCCTGATTTTGATGATTATGAATCTGTTACCGATACCTGTTCTTGATGGTGGTCATATCTTCTTTTATTTGATTGAAGGGATATTCGGGAAGCCAATCCCTTTAAAAACCCAGGGATTAGTACAACAGATTGGTTTTATTATTCTCATCTTGTTGATGATCTTTGTCTTCTATAACGATATCTCCAGACTTCTGGGAAGAGACCTGGCCATCAAGCATCAACAACAGTCGATAGAAACATTAACCGTTCCAGAATAAGATATAATATAGAGGTAACTATTTTTTGCTTTCATCTTGAAAAGAAGTCGGTTAATGCCCGTTGTGGAATAATTGAAACTTCTCATGGAGTTATTCATACTCCGGTTTTCATGCCAGTGGGGACATCTGCGGCCGTAAAAACCCTTTCTCCCGAGGAATTGAATAATATCGGAACCCAGGTTGTTCTCGGGAACACTTATCATCTCTATTTGAGACCCGGACATGATCTTATTGCCAAAGCAGGTGGGCTCCATAATTTTATGAACTGGCAGAAACCGATTTTGACCGATAGTGGTGGATTTCAGGTCATGAGTTTAAAAGGACTAAGAAAGATCACGCGGGAAGGGGTAAGATTCCAATCTCATCTGGACGGAAGTTATCATTTCTTTACTCCGGAGAAAGTAATGGAGATCCAGAGAGCACTGGGGGCTGATATAATCATGGTTTTTGATGAATGCCCTTCCTATCCTGAAACGAAAAGCTATCTGGCCAAATCGCTGGAGCTGACTCTGGAATGGAGCCAACGTTGTCTGGAAAGTCATCAGAACAGAGATGGACAGGCTCTTTTCGGGATTGTCCAGGGGGGGATCTATGAAGACCTAAGGGAGGAAAGTGCCCGGGCTCTGATTGCCATGGATTTTCCCGGCTATGCCATAGGTGGGCTGGCAGTAGGAGAAGAAAAGAGTTATATGTACGGGATTACCAATTTTCTGAACACTATTCTTCCTGAAAATAAACCAAGATATTTAATGGGGGTTGGCACTCCCCTCGATCTGGTTATTAATGTCATGAACGGAGTTGATATGTTTGATTGTGTTATGCCAACCAGAAACGCCAGAAAGGGAACAGTTTTTACCAATCGGGGTAAAATTATTAT
>CAZSVG010000173.1:0-2793 GCA_964610195.1 uncultured Candidatus Cloacimonadota bacterium
ATGCCCCGATGGAGGATATGCTGTTATTGGATCTATTTGGGATGTATGGGAAGGTAACCGTGGTTATATGATGAAAACAGATAATGACGGTAACTTACAATGGGCAAGCATTGATACTGTTAATTTCATAGGTAATCCTGAGCCATCAGGATTTGTTGTTTTAGAAGATGGTAGTTTTATTACAGTTGGAAATGATTTAGGCTTTGGTAACTCTTACTTACTTAAAAGAACTACTGAAGGAGTTATTGAGTGGGCTGAAGAACTCGAAGCAGGCTATAGAACCGAAGCAATAGAATTAACTAATGATGGTAATTTAATAACAACTGGTGGTGCGACAATGGAAGATCCTATCAACTTGCAAAAATTTGATTTGGATGGAAACCTGATTTGGAGACAAACTTATCTTCCTGATGGTTTTGAGTTTGGGCAAGGTAATTCAGTAATTCAGACTTCTGATGACGGGTTTGCATTAACAGGTTATGTTTATGGATCTAACAACAAAGATATAATAGTAATAAAAACAGATTCGATGGGTGATTCACTGTGGATTTGGACATATAACGGTACTGCAAATCTTATAGACAAAGCAAGTTGCATTATTGAAAATTTGGGAAGTGAATTAATTATTGGCGGTTATATTAATGATCTTTTTGAACGAGAATATTTTGGATATTTAATAAAAATGAATGCAATTGGAGACACTATCTGGACAACAAAGGTGGATGGCGTAACAGGTATAAGTTCAATATTTCAAACACAAGACAGCAATTATATTTTACAGGGAGGTGATAATATCACCAAACTTAATAATGAAAGAGAAATCATCTGGCAAGTTCCAAGATTGGTTGGATTAAACGCTCAAGGTGATAGAACTATATTAGAGTGTACCGACCAATACATAATCTATCTTGGCAAGCATTATTGGAGTGATTATATAACAATTGTAAAATGTGATTCACAAGGCGAAGTAACCGAAATTAGTAATACCACTATTATTCCATTGGATAAAAATTTAATGTGTTATCCTAATCCTTTTAATCCGGAAACGACCATCGAATTCTATTTACCTGACCGGAACATAGTCAAACTCAATATCTATAATATCAGAGGGCAAAAGATAGCTACTCTCATCAATCAACAGTTAGACCCCGGAAAGCATACCGTTTCCTGGAACGGTTGTGATGATCGGGGTAAAGAGATGCCGTCGGGGGTTTATTTTTGCCGGTTGACTACCGGTCAGCAGACCTTTACCCGCAAGATGATGCTATTGAAATGATCCCGGGAGCACTTTTTCTAATGTTTTGTAGCATAGACTTCGGTCTATGTCTCCTTCGATACATTCTGCTGAGGAGCCAAGCAAGAAGGAAACAGCAGAACACTCAGGATGACAATTTTTTTGTAGCATAGACTTTAGTCTGTGCATTTGTAACTTAGACTTCAGTTTGTGTGATCATTGATGTTTTCCTCGGTTCGATACATTCCGCCGTAGAGACGGGGCATGCCCCGTCTCCATACCGATAAACCATATTGTATCATACTCCGGTATTGTTTACAGTATGTCTTTTCTGTTCTGTTTGAAAATCTGACTATTAACTACGCCAACCTGATAATCGGTAATGAATGAAATTCTACGCTGAGACGAGGCATGCCTCGTCTCTACGGCGATGGTTTCTTTATTAGAGGTAATGAGAGCCTGCCACCCCGAAAAAAATTATCCCCCTTATGATATATATCATAAGGGTATCTTTAGGGAGCATGGGGGTCGGCCCCGGCCGACTCCCATGCTCCCTAGAGGTTCCCTGTTTTTTCTCTAAAGTACCTGATTAGAATTCTCTATTTTACCTCAAAGAATCTGGCAGTAGCCTGAGCGAGGATAAGGTCCCCCTCGTAAATTGCCGCTTCGGTCTCGATGATCTTTTTTTTGATCTCGAGGATCTTCCCTTCTACGTGATAGAGAGCATCCGGTTTCAGGGGCTTTTTGTAGTTGATGGTGATCGTAACGGTTACTGCTTTGATCTTATTATGAAGGATGATCTTAGCCATCGCTTCATCAAGGATGGCAGCTACGATCCCGCCATGGATGATTTCGTTATAACCCTCAAAATGAACCGGCAGCCTGAACTTTGACCGGGCTACGTTGTCGGGATATTCAAAGTCCATCTTCAGACCAATCGGATTATCCTTTCCACAGACAAAACAGTTATCATATCTCTCTTCCATTTCTGAACCTCAAGAACAGTTTTATTTGACAGCCAAACTATTCAATAAATTTTTTCCTTCAAAAGAGGTGAAAGATGAGACCGATCGAATATAAAATCCTCAAGAAGCTGGAAAATGAGAGTCTTACCCTGGATGGGATTGAAGAGATCATCGATGGAACCAGCCGGCAGGAATTGAAAAAGAGCTTTCCCGACGAGTGTCATTTTCAGAGCAACCGGTTTTTTGCCAGAACGGTTATCGATAGCCTGTTGAGAAGTAACCTGGTCGTGAAAGAGGGGAACAAGTTCGTTCATAAAAAGCAACTCGAGAAGAAAAAAGAGGAAGAGAAGAGCTGACAGGGACCGGGAGTTTTTCAGCGGGGTAGTGATCATTGCTTTTCGGGGTGGCAGGCTCCTGCCTGCCACAGCAAAGACTCTTTCTCGGGAGGTCAGGCTGGAGCTGACACAGAGTTCACTGGATTTAAAACAAAGATTGTTTCGAACTTCGTTCGAAGTGGCAGGCAGGAGCCTGCCAACCCTGAAAAAAATTCGATCCTGAAAAGATGAGTCTATCACCCTGGATGATTGGTTGTTG
>CAZSVG010000174.1:0-2776 GCA_964610195.1 uncultured Candidatus Cloacimonadota bacterium
ATCCACCAATTAGATTGTGTAAAGTGTGGGACCTGCATGGAAGTATGTCCGGTTAATGCGATTAGCAAAATCCCGGGAATTCATCCGGAAGTAACGCTCTATCAAGAACAAGAACTATTGACCGCTGAAGAACATTGATAAAAAAATAATAATATAAATTAGGAACGAGCTATGAAATACTATCGAACACATATTTTAATCAGTATGGATGAGATTTCACTTCGTGCTGGTGCTAAAGATATCGAAAGGTCTCTCGTCCAGGAATTGAAGAAGAACAACCTCCAGGATGAGATCGCCGTCTTACCGACAGGTTCACTTGGATATTTCACTCAGGAAGTATGTATTCTAATCCTTCCGGATAATGTTATCTATCGTAATGTTAAGATGGAAGATATCCCGGAAATAGTAAACGAACATCTCCTGAAGGGAAGAAAGGTTAAAAGACTGATCTTTGGTGAGGTGCAGTCAGAGGGTGTTAACCTGGAGAATCAAAAACGAATAGTCTTAGAGCATTCGGGAATAATCAATCCGGAAAGTATCGAAGAGTATATTGGCTATGAAGGTTATGAAGCCTGGTTGAAAGCCCTGTTAAAAATGGAACCGGACCAGATAGTAGATGAGGTCAAGAAATCAGGATTAAGAGGCCGTGGTGGTGCGGGATTTCCGACAGGTTTGAAGTGGAGTTTCACTGCTCCAATAAAAGCCGAGCAGAAGTTCCTCCTGGTTAATGCTGATGAAGGTGAGCCGGGAACTTTCAAAGATCGTCTGATCATGGAAGGGGATCCCCATAAGCTGATCGAGGGAATGATGATTGCCGGCTATGCTATAGGAGCGACAAAGGGATTTATCTACATCAGAGGAGAATATAAACTCTGTATCGCCCGATTGCAGAATGCTATAGATCAAGCTCACGAATACGGGTTCCTCGGTAAGAATATCTTTGATAGCGGGTTCGATTATGATATCGAGATCAAGGTCGGTGCCGGCGCTTACGTTTGTGGTGAAGAGACGGCAATGATCGAATCACTGGAAGGGAAAAGAGGAAATCCTCGTGTTAAACCACCATTCCCTGGAGTTGCCGGGATCTGGCAAAAACCGACAGTGGTGAATAATGTGGAAACCATTGCCAATATCCCCTCTATCATTCTGAAAGGTGCCAATTGGTTCAGTTCCATCGGAACTCCGCAGAGTTGCGGGACGAAAGTTTATACGATCATGGGTGATGTTCTAAATCCCGGATTATGTGAAGTAAACATGGGAACTACTTTGAGGACTATTATAGAGGAATATGCTGGGGGAATGTTGCATGGCAAGAAATTTAAAGCTGCTCTGGTTGGTGGTGCTGCTGGAGCTTTTATCCCGGCTCAGTTGCTCGACATCAAAATGGATTTTCATAATCTGTCAGAGTATAAGGCAGTTTTAGGGTCCGGAGCTATCCTTGTAATGAGCGATGAAAAATGTATCGCCGAGATGCTCTGGTCCATCTTGAAATTCTTCCGTCACGAATCATGCGGAAAGTGTTCACCCTGTAATAAAGGAACTGAAGTTCTCTATAAATATATAACAAAAGTCATTCACTGTAAAGCAACCGAACAGGATCTCAAGCAAATGCTTTCGGTCGCCGAGCGGATGAAAATCAGTCTTTGTGCTCTGGGACAGTCACCTGTTATGCCTATCAGGTCGGCATTAGAGTATTTTCCCGAAGATTTTACCGGATACTTGAGAAAAGTACAATAAATAAAGATAAATGGTTTAAGGAGGATTCATGAAAATTTTCATCAATGGTCAAATTTGTGAAGCCGAGCCGGGACAAACGGTTTTACAAGTAGCCAAAGATAACGGATATTATATTCCATCACTCTGTTATCATGCCAAAACAGGTCCGGCTGGTAAATGCCGAGTTTGTATTGTTTCTGTGGAAGGGATGTATGGGTTTCAGACATCATGTAATATGCCTGTCAAAGATGGAATGAAGGTTACCATAGATTCAGAAGAGATTAAACAACATCAAAGGCTCGTAGTTGACCTACTATTATCATCTGGTAAACATGATTGTTTGTCCTGTGAACAGAATGGTAATTGTGAATTACAGGATGCTGCTTATTATCTCGGTATTGAGAGACCATCTTTCAACCTTGCACCCAAAACTCTCGATATTGATGAAACCAGCGAAATGGTATATGTTGACCGTTCCAAATGTATCCAGTGCGGTAGATGTATTGAAGGGTGCAATAATACGGTCGTTAATGAAGTAATCAACTTCTCGGAACGGGGTTTTGATACCCGGATTGCCTTTGACGATAACCTGCCTCTCGGAGAATCTACCTGTGCTCAATGTGGTGAATGTGTTCAATTATGCCCTGTGGGAGCGCTATTAGATAAAAACTCGATCGGGAAAGGTAGAGCATGGGAACTTGAGAAAGTCACCACAATCTGTCCCTATTGCGGTGTCGGTTGCCAACTAGAATTACATATCGATCGAAAAAGAAACAAGATCATCCGGGTAACAGGGGTAGAAGAAGCTCATGTTAACAAAGGAATGCTCTGTGTTAAAGGTAGGTATGGTTATGATTTTGTCGGAGACGAATCAAGATTGACTACCCCGCTAATTAAAGATAAAGATGGTGTCTTTCAGGAAACTTCCTGGGAAGAGGCAATATCGCTTGTTGCCAGGAAATTCAAAGAGATAAAAGAGAAACATGGTTCCAAATCAATCGCTGGTTTGGCATCTGCAAAAGTAACCAATGAAGACAATTATGTCTTTCAGAAGTTCATG
>CAZSVG010000175.1:0-2756 GCA_964610195.1 uncultured Candidatus Cloacimonadota bacterium
TAGCTAATATCCTCCGAACGTCCGCCGATAATCATTACGGAGTCAATCCTAATTATATCGGTCAACTCGGCTTCGGTCGTCTCAATGCTCATGCAGCTCTTCTGGAAGCTACTGCCTACCTCGGTGATGTTATGAATCCGCAAACTTTTACGGCTACCATGGTCAATACCAGTCAGATCGATCTGGAATGGACCCCCAATGATGACAATAATGATGTGCTGATCCTCTGGTCGTTACAGAATCAATTCGGTTCACCCGTTAATGGGATATCGTATGCTCCCGGTCAGACGATCACCGGTGGAGGAACGGTTTTATATACAGGGAGCGGCACCTCCTTTAATCATACCGGTCTTCTGGAAGCAACCGCTTATTTTTACAAAGCCTTTTCTTGTAATGGTGATCTTCAATATTCTCTGGGCCGGGTTGCTCAGGCATATACGGATTATCAAGCTTTCTTATTACCCTTTAGCGAGAATTTCAACAGCTCCACCGACCTCCCCGATTTTTGGGAGATAGCCGACCATCAGGGTTATGGCCAGGTTTGGGTAATCGGGACCATTCTCTATGGTGGTTTGCTGGGAACTACCGGCAATTATGCTTACCTGAACAGTTATTCTTTTGGTGCCGGCAATACACAGGATAGTGACTTGATCTCTCCCAAACTGAATCTGAGCAGTTACTCCGAGCCAATCCTGACCTTTACTCATTACTATAGACGGCAACAAAACCAATCAGCAGCAACCCTCTCTTACAGTGTCGATAATGGTATCACCTGGAATACCATTCAGAGCTGGACAAATACCACTGCTAATCCCGCCTATTTCTATCAAAGTATCCCGGCGGTATCCGGCCATGCAGAAGTCCGTTTCAAGTGGAATTATGCGGGAACCTACGATCGTTTATGGTGTGTTGACGATATTTTGATTACCGATGCCAGTCTACTCGGGGCTATTGAGGGGACTGTTGCCCTCAACGGTGGTATGGGAGATGTAACTGATGTCGTCGTATCGATCCGTAATACTTCTACTAATCCTGCTGTAAATGGCAGCTATTGCCTGTCAGCCATTCCCGGGACTTACAGTGTAACTGCCTCTTTGGCTAATTATCAATCTCAAACAATAAATGAAATCATGGTCGAACAGGGAGCGGTAACCGGCGGAGTTGATTTCGTTCTCGATTTTGTTACTCCTCCTCCCCCCCAAAACCTCAATGCCACAGCCGGTTATGAGGTTATTTATCTATCCTGGTATCCCCCCTCGCTCTATTCTTTTATTCGTGATAAGGAACTAACAAGCGAATTTGATGTTACCGGTTCAACCAAAAGAAACAATTATACCCTCCAGGGATACAATATTTATCGCCATCTGGTGCAGATAAATCCGGAGTTAATAACCGAAACAGAATATCATGATGATGATGTCCAGATCGGGGAAACCTATAGTTATTATGTGACCGCTCTGTACGATATCGGAGAATCTGATCCTTCCAATACGGTAACTATTCTCGCTCCTGATATGGTAGCTACGCCGATTATTCTTCCCGCTGAAGGGTATTATGAAACTCCGGTGGAAATTTCGATCACTACTACAACCCCGGAAGCTCTGATCTATTATACCCTCAACGGTGACGAGCCAACAGAAAACTCCAATCTGTTCGATCAACCCTTCCAGTTAAACACTACATCGACCGTCAGAGCACGAGCCTTTAAAGAGAACTGGCTGCCCAGCGAGATTGCTTCTGTTGCTTATGAGATCAACTTGTCGCTTCTCGATGATGAGCTAATTCCTCTACAGACAGCCCTGCTGGGAGCTTATCCCAATCCGTTCAATCCTCAGAGCAGGATCAATTTTTCTCTCTCTAACCTTGCCAGAGTAACAATAACTATTTATAATCACCGGGGACAGCTGGTAAAACAATTGGTCAAAAATGGAGATTTCCCCGCCGGACGTCACTCTCTCCTCTGGAACGGCTATAATTATCGGGGAGAGTCAGTTGGTTCCGGTATTTATTTCTATCAGATGGAGACCGATAACGGCTATCTGGAAGTCAAAAAGATGGCTCTGATCAAATAGTTTTCTCTCTCTTCATCCCTTCTTATACCCTTCGGCAGTATGGGAGTCGGCCGGGGCCAACTCCCATACTGCCGAAGGGTTTCCTGTTTTTATATAAACTCTCCGATGAAAAAACTTTACAGAGGATTACCTGAATAGGAAAATGAAATTGAATATGCTTGTTGAGGAGTTATGATGCAGAGAGTCAGAATCCTGTTTATTCTGGTTTTTATTTTAAGTTTCATCCAATTATCTGGTGGGAATGTCATCATCGAAGAAGAATATACTATCATCGATTCGCTACTGGTCAGAGCCGGTTTGGAGATATCATCTCTCGATTTTATGAAAGATTGGTCACTATCGACTGAATATAAAACTTCCCGGATAGTTGAGATCATCAATAATCCTCTGGAGTTTCCCCGCTTTGTGGATGTTTTAAAAAAACACCTTGAAAGTAGAGATATAAGTAACCTGACCATGTTTCTTGCTCCTGAGATTTTTAATTTTGATGATTATCTGCTCCCGATCCAAAAATCGGTTACAGAAACAGAACAATTCTTTCAGGATTACTGGAGGGAGAAGGTCAGGAAACCAGATGATCTTTTCCATTTCGGAGAGCTTCTCTTGCAAAGTGCTGAGAATTACAGAAATAGAGCATTTATGGAATTAACAGGAGAGGATAAGGATATCCTGACCTGGCTCTCC
>CAZSVG010000176.1:0-2751 GCA_964610195.1 uncultured Candidatus Cloacimonadota bacterium
GATTTTTTCTAAAATTTCTTCGGCAATAAGTCGATAGGTATTCTTATCTGCCGGCATATTAACGTATTTATCCGGTTGGATCTTCTCGCCCAGATAGATATTCAGCCTCCTTTTTCTGAAAAGGCAACTCAGCATATGATTGGAATTCTCAATGTATACAGGTAAAATGGGAACTTTCATGTCATATACAAGGATACCAATACCGGGCTTGGCAGAAAAAGATTTTCTACTCCCTTCCGGAAAAATCAAGAGGGCTTTATTCTTTGCCAGAATTTTCTTCAGTCTGGAAATTGTATTTCTGTCTACTACCCCCCTTTTAACAGGAATGGCATTGAAATACTTCAAAATTCCACCAAATAGAGGATTTTTAAAAAGTTCCGATTTGGCGAGGTAGTAAATCTCATGCGGAAAGATAGAACCTAGGAAAGGTGGATCAAAATACGATAGATGATTGGCTGCGATGATACAACTCTCCCAATTATCCAATCTCTCTCTATTCAGGATTCTGTAATTTCCTGCCAACTTCATTATGGTTCGGAAAAAATAAGTCGAAACTCGATATACGATTTTCATCTTTCTAATCCCATGGACTTTAAAATACGATCTACCTGTTCTGCTATCGATAAATCTGTAGTATCAACCTCAATTGCATCATCTGCTTTGCGTAGAGGTGCTATTTCCCTGTTACTGTCGTTATGATCTCTCCAGATCAATTCCTGTTCGATCTTTTCCAGAGAAGCTTTATCTTTACCGATCTCTTTCCAGCGTCTGATTGCTCTGGTCCTTACTGATGCCGTAACAAAAAATTTATAGTCAGCATCGGGAAATACTACCGTTCCAATATCCCGGCCATCCATAACTATCCCACCATCTTTACCCATTTCCCGTTGCATGGCAACCATACGCTCTCTCACAGCTCTGATAACAGCTATCTCGGAAGATAATTTGGTAATTTCCGGCTCTCTGATCTTCAAAGAAACATCTTCTCCATCCAGAAAAATCTTCTGCTCACCATCAACTCGTCTGAAATGGATATCTAAGTCAGACAGGATCTCTGATAACCTTTCAGCATTATGATAATCTATTTCTTCTTTGATGATTTTTAAAGCAACCGCTCGATACATTGCCCCCGTGTCGATATAAGTATAATCGAGCAGGCAAGCTAAATGTTTAGCAGTTGTGCTTTTCCCGGAAGCAGCAGGACCGTCGATAGCAATAATGAATTTTTCTCTCATCGAAACCAACATCAAAATTTATATTGTTTTTTATGATCTATATCTCTGTTAATAAGTCAATAGATTTTTAACTCTCTAATCCTGAATCCCATCTGATTAAGATATTGGACCGGTTATAACAATCCTCGAGTATGTTTTCGGTCAGTTCTCTTTTTTCTGATTGAGAGAAAATCATTGACAAAAAATGGGGTTAACTAATTCATATCCTTTAAAATAAAAATGTCGGGGGAAGAATGCCGAACACCAAACAATGTGAAAAGAGATTGCGTCAGGACAAGAAGCGTCAGGCTCGCAATAATTATGTTAAAAAAACAATCAAATCCTTGTCCAAAAAAATGATAAGTGATATCAGTATAGAAGAGAAAGAACAACTTATCAATACCCTCTATTCTCAGCTCGATAAAGCAGCCAAGAAAGGTGTTATTCATAAGAGAACTGCCTCTCGCCGCAAATCTCGTATTGCGAGTTATCTCAATAAAGAAAAAATTCAGCCAGCTACCTAAAATTCAGATTAGTCAGTATCGAGGTGACGATTATATCTGTAGAAAAAAGTTAATGCTAATCGATCCTCAATAATATTGTATTGATCATAATCTCACAAATAGAATAATTATCAATAATCAGACGGATATCTTGATTAGAAAACATATCCGTCTTTTTATTTTCAGGATAACTTCATGAAGAATATTATCGAAAACTTAAGGCTAAAACTGGCTAAAACGAGAAACGGCTTTATAGCAAAAATTGCCGAAGCAGTGAATATTCGAACCAGGATAGACGAAGACCTGATGGATGAATTGGAAGAGATCCTCATCGAAGCAGATATTGGAATCGATGTTTCCCATTATATTATAGATCAGCTTCGTGATAAGATCAGGGTAAATAAACTCACTGAAAGTTCATCTGTATTGACAGCCATCAAAGATATCATTATTGAGATGCTGGAGAAGGACTACAGTAGTGTCCATCAGATGTTAAACATTTCAGATTCACACCCTACTGTTATGCTCTTTGTCGGAGTAAATGGAGTTGGAAAAACCACGACCATCGGTAAATTAGCCAAACGCTTCAGAAATGAAGGTAAAAGTGTCATGCTAATAGCTGGAGATACCTTCAGAGCAGCAGCAATAGAGCAGTTGGAAATATGGGCAGAGCGAGCCGGTGTTTTATTATTGAAACAACAGAGCGGGTCTGATCCTTCAGCGGTTATATATGACGGTCTTACTTCCGCCTTAAATAAAAAAATAGATGTCGTTATGATTGATACAGCCGGTCGTTTTCATAATAAAATCAATCTGATGAATGAATTGAGCAAAATGACTCGCACTATCAAAAAAGTAGTTCCGGAAGCACCACATGAAACATTATTAGTGGTGGATGCTTCTACAGGCCAAAATGCCATCAGCCAGACCAAACTATTTAATGAAATTGCCAAACTAACCGGTCTGGTATTGACCAAGCTAGATGGGACAGCTAAGGGTGGAATAGTTATCGGAATCAAACATCAACTTGATGT
>CAZSVG010000177.1:0-2743 GCA_964610195.1 uncultured Candidatus Cloacimonadota bacterium
TCCCAATCTGATGTTTTTGAACCCCAGATAGAGTAAAGCGAGCAGGACCAATACTGCTTTCTGTTCATACCAGGCCAGATCAAATGAGATCGGTAATTGATTGATATCTTCTAATTCCAGAACATCTTTCAGGCTGAGAGCCAGAACTGCCAGAGAATATGAATCGTTACACTGCCCGGCGTCCAGGACTCTTGGAAATTCACCTATCTTGCCGAGAGGTAATTTATTGTATCTATACTTGGCACATCCTGCCGTCAGAATGATCGTATCTTCCGGTAACTGCTGAGCAACATCGGTAAAATAAGTTCGGTTAGACATGCGACCATCACAACCGGCCATAACAACAAATCTCTTTACCAGCCCTTTGCTGACCGCATCGATGATCTTGTCCTTATTGGCCAGAAGTGTATTTCTGGCGAACCCGGAATATATATGCCCCTCATCCAATTTGTCCGGAGGAGGGCATTTCTTAGCGAGTTGAATGATTTCTGAAAAGTCTTTCATCTCCCCGTTCTTTCTGTCGGGGATATGTTTGATCTCAGAAAAACCGGCTACACCGGTAGTGAAAAGTCTCTCTTTATAGGCAGGAAGAGGTGTAACCAGACAGTTGGTCGTCATCAGGATCGGACCATTAAAGGAGGTAAACTCTTTTTGCTGATGCCACCAGGAACCACCATAATTACCGATTAAATTGGGATATTTCTTGAAATAGGGGTAAGCATTGGCCGGGAGCATCTCTCCATGAGTATAGACATCAACTCCTGTTCCTTTGGTCTGTTCCAGCAGATCAGCCAGATCTCGCAGATCATGCCCACTGATCAGGATACCGGGATTATTCGCCACTCCGATATTCACTGCTGTCGGTTCCTGTTCACCATAGGTTTTGGTATTAGCTTCATCGAGAAGGGCCATGATCTTAACCCCCGTCTCGCCACATTCTATAACCAACTGCAGCATCTCATCCTTCTCCCTCTTTTCATCGAGGGTCTTGGCTAATGCTTTGAACATGAAATTCTCTACCTCGGCCGATTTGTATCCTAACGCATAACTATGTTCAGCATAAGCAGCTATTCCCTTCAATCCGTAGATCAGTAACTCGGTTAATGATCGGATATCCTCATCGTCAGTTGAAAGGACACCTATCTCCTTAGCTCGTTGAAGCATCTGCTCCGGAGTAGGATGATCCTTATACCTGGCATCGGGTTGGACTTCTTTTGCCAGCTCCTTGCGGACATCACAGACCTCGATGATCATCTCTCTGATCCTTTCATCATCGAAATTGGCATTGGTAATCGTGTAAAAAAGAGCTTTAATGATTGTTTCCCCCGCTTTTCCGGTGGAAACCTCTTTCTGCTGAGCGATCAGTGCCGTTTCCGCTAACTTCTTACAGGCATGGATCAGGAGATCCTGAAAATCTGCTGTATCCGATTTCTTGCCACAAACTCCGACTTTCTCACAACCCTTATTGTGCAGGGCTTCTTGACATTGATAACAAAACACTATTAACTACCTCCTTTTCCTTATTTTTTCTTACATAATAGCATATTGGTTAAATTGATACAGATATCCTCTCCAAAACTACTCAATGAATAGGCATAATTACTGTTTCTCCAGTTAAGAGCTGTAGTTCTGATCGCCCCGATGATGATTATTGCCAGGGCTTCGGGATTACTGCCTTTGATCTTTCCGGACTTGATTCCCCCGTCAAGGAGTTTATAGAGATAAGAATATCTCTTATCCGTAACCTGAAATAACTGCTGACGGACATTCTCATTCAAGCGGAGATATTCATCGGCAAAGAGAATGGCCAGAATATCGGGATTGCTTTCTATATATCTAAAATGCCCGGTCACAAAGAGACATAACTTTTCTTCCAGGTCTGGAGTCTTTTCGATCCCGGAAACGATCCCTGACCAGAGTTCGTCCATTTTCTGCAGGATACTGATAATAATCTCATCCTTGCTGCTGAAATGGCGGTAGAGAGCCGGTTCACTGATCCCGATCTGCTGAGCCAGTCTTCTTGTTGTAAAAGAGGCATATCCCTCTTCATTGATGATCTTCATCGAAACATCGATGATCTGACTCCGCCTTTCATCCTGAGGTAATCTCATTTTTTTCATTTCTGTTCCGGCACTTTTCTCAGATGATCTGCCCATCAACTGAGATGGTGTAATCTTTCATCAAAATATTCTTGCCCGATTCCCTGATTGCTCTTTCTGCCAGATGCCCAATTCCGGAACAGCAGGGTACTTCCATATGAACTACCGTCACAGATTTGATATCATGGCTCTTGAAGATCATCACCAACTTTTCCAGATACTGTTCCATCCCATGATCGAGCTTCGGGCAGAGAGTTATGGCAATTTTACCTTTGATAAACCGTTGATGGAAATTGGCATAAGCAAAGGGGGTACAGTCGGCAGCCAGCAAAATATCGGCATTATCAAGATATTTGGCCTGAGGATTGATCAGATGTAACTGAACCGGCCATTGCCGCAATTCCGATTGCGTACTTACCGGTGTTGCACTTTCACTCTGATGTCCCGGTTTAATCTCCCGGATATTGGAACCGGGACAACCGCAAGCCATCTTCTCTTCCTTCTCTGCAATCTCGGGAACAGGTAAACCCTTCTTTTTCAATACTGCTACCGCTTCATTATAAAGTTCATGCTCACCATGCTCTTTTAGATGTTCCAGATGTGCCTTGATCGTGTTATCTCCCGCTTTGATGATGTTCTCCATC
>CAZSVG010000178.1:0-2715 GCA_964610195.1 uncultured Candidatus Cloacimonadota bacterium
ATGATATTGAAAAAAACGTCATAAACAGGGAAAATAGTATGAGTGTTTTCATATACACCTATTTCTGTTATTGTTTATTGTACTTCTGTTACTGAACATTAAACAATAACAGAAAGAGGTGTATATGAAAACACTCATTCTATTTACCCTGTTTATGACGATTTTTTCAATTTCATTCGCTCAATGGAGCGAGCAATCATTCAACCCTTTGATGATAGCTGGTGGTATCGGAGAGCAGGTTATACCCAAAGTTGCCATCCACGAAGATGGATCAATCTATATCAGTCGATTTGATAATGCTTCAGGTAATTATGATGTCTGGTTACAGAAGTTCGATCCGGCCGGTTATCATCTCTGGGATGAGGAGGGTGTCCTGGTTAGCGATCATCTGGCAATGAGTTGGCTGACCGATTACGATCTTGATGTCGATTCGGATGGTAATGCCGTTCTCACTTTTCAGGATATCAGGAATAACGTTAATAATGTCTATGCTTACAAGGTTAGTCCGGAAGGAGATCTTCTCTGGACTTCCAATGGAATAACCATGTCTTACGATACCGATCCTACTTATGCCAATATGTCACCCAGAGTTCTCTGCACTGCAGATGGGAATAGCTACCTAGCCTGGCAGAGGATGGGTGATACAACTTCGGTATATCTAAACCGGCTTGATCCGGAGGGAAACAAGCTCTGGGGAGAATACGGAATATTGATCGAAATACCAGGCGAATCGGTAACCTGGCCTCAGATGCTCGAGACGACCAACGGTATACTGGTAAAATATTATCGAGATACAGGCCCATACTGGTCACCAACAAGGCATTTATACATTGCCAGATATGATCAGGACGGAGAAGTAGATTGGACAACCCCCATCTCTACAGCAGGTGGCATTACTGCCTGGACGCAGATCATCGATTTCCATTCCGATGGTCTGGGAGGAGCAATAATCGCCTGGTATGATGACCGTAACAGTGATATGGTTAATGAAGTCTATATTCAGCGAGTTACCTCTGACGGTTCGATTTCAATGCCAGTAAACGGAGCCCTTATTTCCACCGATACAGCTAATCAGCAATATTATCCAAAACTCGCTGTTGACCCGGTTAATCAATACATCTTTGCCTTCTATAAACAGACCAATAGTGGGCAGACTCAGGATGGAATGAATCGTCAATTAATCGATTATGACGGAAATCGCCTCTGGGGCGATACCGGCGTAGTAATGATCCCCCTCAGCAGTTATGTAGCTTCACCGATCAAGGCCTATCCTACTCATATGGGGGCAGTGATCATCTATGAGGTCGGGACCATCCCGAGTAGTGACATGTCCATGCATATCAGAGCAGAATGCTATGATAATGATGGCTTCAATCTCTGGGAAGACTATCTTGATCTCGTCACTACTAATACTCCCAAAGTTCATGTAGATGCAAGCAGTCATCCGGAAGAGTGGGTCGTTCTCTCCTGGGAGGAGGATTACAATCTTTATGCCACCCGGGGAAATGGTAATGGCACAACACCAATGTTCTATCCCCCACCGGATGCCCTTTCAGCTCTGGTCATTGAATTTAATAATGTAGAACTTTGCTGGTGTTTTAATTACCCCTCCTATCCGCCGGAAACTTTCTCTATCTACATGAATGATGAGCTGGAGGTTGTAGTTGACTACGGGATTACTTCCCATGTCTTTTCCAATCTTGATCCGGGCATTTATTCCTTCTACATTATCGCTAATTATCCTTACGGCTATGATTCAGAACCTTCCGAAACTATCTACGTCACTATTTCAGAGACTTCAACTGATGAACTGGTCAACCCAATGGAGACATTAGCAATTTGGCCGAACCCGATCGCCTCTTCTGCCCATGTTCGCTTCTATCAAGAGCAGCCTGCTGAATCGGTACAGATCAGTTTTATCAATATCAAAGGACAGACTGTCTATAAATCAAATCTGATAGTGTCAGGTCAAAGCTGGAATGATTACTATCTCAATTTAGATGAAATCGGAGGAAACAGAATTGCCAATGGGATCTATTTCCTTAGATTGAAATCAGATGATAAGTTAATCCAGAAGAAGATTCTCATCTTAAGATGAAAACATATTGCGGGGCGGCTGATTAGCCGCCTTTTTTTTGCTACCTTTAATGTAGTGCTATGATATAATGTCCCTTCAGGGCTGAAAAAAATAAAGAGGAGTAAGCCCATTGGAAGGGAAGCAAGCAACAGGAGATGCCTCGGCTCCACTTCGTTACGCTCGGCATGACAAAAGAGAGGGGGAAGAAAACCGGAAGGGATTGAAGCAAGTCCATTGGAAGTAAAGCCAGAAGAGAATCAGACTTCGTCTGATCAAGGCAAGCAGGAGCTTGCCTGCCCGAATGTCATCCTGAGTGTTCTACTGGTTGCTTCTTGCTTGGCTTAGCAGCAGAATGTATCGAACCGAGGAAAAAACTTCCCCGTGGCTGCTTCCGATCCTTCGACAACCGAGGAAGATACTTCTTCGTGGCTGCTACCGAGCTCGACGAAGTCAACCTCAGGACAGGGTTGGCGAAGCCAACAAAGGATGATGGATATTCAACCGGTTTCTTAATTTAGAATAGTCCACAGACTAAAGTCTATGGTACAAAAGGCACAGACTGAAGTCTATGGTACAAAAGGCACAGACTAAAGTCTATGCTACAAATATCTGTCATCCTGAGTGTTCTGCTGGTTGCT
>CAZSVG010000179.1:0-2704 GCA_964610195.1 uncultured Candidatus Cloacimonadota bacterium
TGTGCAATTCGTACCATAGACTTCAGTCTGTGTATCCTGTGTTGGCTTCGCCAACCCTGTCCTGAGGTTGACTTCGTCGGGCTCGGAAGTGGCAACTAAGATGTTAATTCCTCGGTTGTCGAAGGATTGGAAGCAGCTACGAGGAAGCATTTTCCTCGATTCGATACATTCTGCTCTATAACCAGGCAAGAAGTAGACAGCAGAACACTCAGGATGACAATGTTTTGTAGCACAGACTTTCGTCTGGGCAATTCATAACAAAGACTTCAGTCTGTGACCCCTGAGCAATCTCGCCCGCAGTGATGAAACATTTTCTTTTAACTTGACATGGAAGGGTATCAGATGGTTTTAATAAACAATAAGTGGAGGATTTATGAGCAATGTTTTAAACAGTCTACCTAAACTTCAGGATGCAGATTTAAAGGGGAAAATATTACTGGTCAGAGTGGACCATAATGTCGTGAAAGATGGTCTGATCAAAGATCCTTTCCGGATTGACATTACCTTTGGAACGATGTTCAATATTCTTGCCAAAGGTGGTAAACTGATCCTGATGACCCATATCGGCAGACCAAAAGACAAGACAACCGGTAATATTAAGATCTCTCCCAAAACTGCTGTTGACCCGATCATAGAATATCTGAAAAAGAAACTCCATATCAGCTTCTATACCCCGGAGATACCTTCAGAAGAGGGTATGGGATTACTGGAGATACCAGCTGTCATTAAAAAAAAGGTGCAGGAGTTACGGGAAGGAGAAATAAACGGTATCTATCTTCCCAATACCCGCTGGTTCAAGGGAGAAGAAGACAAGGGTGATTATGCAGATATTTTCGCAAAAGAGCTGGCAGAACTGGCCGATGTATATGTTAATGATGCTTTCGGTTCCTGGCAGCCTCATGTCTCGACAGTAAAAGTTACCAGATATCTCCCCTCTTATGCCGGACTGCTCATGCAGAGTGAGGTAAGTAATCTGGAACAGGTTTTCGAACCGCAGAAACCTTTTCTAGCAGTAGTTGCCGGTTCTAAATTCGACACCAAGATTGGACCTTTACGAGCTCTTCTGACAAAATGCGATCAACTCATCCTGGGTGGGGTGATCTATAATGCCTATCTGGCAGCCAAATATGATCTGGAGATAGCCGGTTTAACACCCGAAGATATCGCTTCCGCCAGAGAGTTTCTCCAATTCAGTAAAGAATATCCCGGTAAGATTATCGAACCGACTATGATAGTAGAATCAGATTCCCTGGAGGGGAAATTCGAGAATCAACATCGCAAGATAGATATTCGTAACTTACAGGGGATAAAGAAGTTGAACTATATTCTTGACGTTGCCGCCGAATCTTTCCATGATCAAAAGATCAAAGAGATTATTGCCGGAGCTAAAACTGTTTTCGTTAACGCTGTTATGGGGCTCACCCCCCACTTTACTGAAGGAACGACAGCCCTTTTCCAGAGCCTTGATGATAACCGATCAGCTTATAAAATGTATGGTGGTGGTGATACCCTGCAGGAATTCAGAGCATTACTCCCTGGCAAATACCTGAATGCCGTAGATGATCCCAATTATTACTTCTTCTCCGGCGGAGGAACTGTTCTGACGGCGATCGAAGAGAATTCTGTCCTAGGTCTGGAACCGATAAGCGTTTTGGTCGGTAACAAAAAATAACTTTGACATCTAAACCCACCCAATTTCTTTAATCCTGAAAGGATAGACTATTATATATGAATCATAAAATACCAAAACTGGTAATTGGAGACTTTGAGGTTAAGATCCCGATCATACAAGGTGGAATGGGGGTAGGGGTATCATTATCCGGTTTAGCTTCTGCAGTAGCAAATGAGGGTGGTATCGGAGTTATCGCCGCAGCAGGTATCGGCATGCTTGAACCTGACTTTAACTCCGACTTCAAAGCTGCTAATCGAAGAGCACTTGCCAAAGAGATAAGAAATGCCAGGAGATTGACAAAGGGAGCTATCGGGGTAAATCTCATGTTAGCAATGTCTGACTTTGACGAACTCTTACTTGTAGCAGTAAATGAAGGCGCAGATGTTGTGCTACTTGGGGCAGGCCTGATTTTGAAGATCCCTGATACTATCCCAATAGACAGGTTAAGAGCTTCTCCAACCAAGTTTATTCCGATTGTTTCTTCATCCAGAGCAGCAAAGATCATTTTCGAATATTGGGCGAAGTATTTTGACCATGTTCCGGATGCCGTTGTTGTGGAAGGGCCTCTGGCAGGGGGACACCTCGGTTTTAAAAGAAATCAGATAAATAACCCTGATTATGCTTTGGAAAAATTGATCACTGAGATTGTTCCTCTAATCAAACTCTTCGAACATAAATTCCATAAAAAAATCCCGGTTATTGCTGCCGGTGGTATCTATACAGGTGCAGATATTTATAAATTTATGCAGTTAGGTGCTCAAGGTGTTCAAATGGGAACACGTTTTGTAGCCTCCCATGAGTGTGATGCCTCTATCAAGTTCAAAGAGGCATACATTAAAAGCCGTCAGGAAGATATTATCATTATCGACAGTCCTGTTGGTTTACCGGGTAGAGCTATCCGCAACGAGTTCCTTGATGAAGTCTCTGCAGGTATTAAAAAACCGGTTAATTGTCCCTGGAAATGCTTGAAAACTTGTGATTATAGAGTAGTACCATACTGTATTGCTTATGCCCTGACCAAGGCAAAGAAAG
>CAZSVG010000180.1:0-2703 GCA_964610195.1 uncultured Candidatus Cloacimonadota bacterium
AGTACCATTAGACAGATATTTCCGAGAAGAGATATTCCCCTACATTTCCGCTTCCAATAAAGAGGTTTTGGATAATAAAGGACTATCCCTTCTTTTATATGGGTTGAAGGGTTCAGAAGTTTCAGTTAAATTCCGTTATCCCCCTAAATTTGAAGAGTATCCGGAGAAGAGTGATACAATAGCAGAAGCCACAATGGTCAGAGATAGAATGAATGACCGCTGGAGTGCTCTCATAGACTCCAAAGAAGAATTATTGTTTCATAAATGGCTCGATGACGAGGTTCTATACCTGGCCCTTTATAGTTTTAATGACGAGTTGATCATAAGGATGTTTGATAGCATCTTGCCGGAATTGAAAAGAGCAAAAGGTCTGATCATAGACTTGAGAGATAATAGATGGGGTAGGCTGGAAGTGAGCAATGAAATCCTCAAATATCTAACGGAAAACGAAGTTTTATACGGAGTAGTTAACGAATCGAGAAAGAATATCTCTCTCTATAAGGCCTGGGGAACACCTATCCAGTTATACAACTATCTTCCACCAGAAGAATATGCCCCTTACGCAAGAGGTGATGTTTGGCACAGAGAAGAACCAAGGGAGTTTCCAAATGATCCGGCGAGAGAGAGGATCATCCTTCCAACAGTAATTTTAACAGGAAGTGAAATGGCATCGGTTGCAGAAGATTTTGTGGTCATGCTCATGAATGAGAGAAAGGATATCATCCTTGTAGGAACTCACTCAGCTGGTTCCAGAGGTCAAGCGATTATCTTACCCTTACCCGGAATGGGTCATATCTTTATAGCTACTCAAAGAGAAATCTATAATGATGGAAAGATCCTGAGCAGAAAAGGATTACAACCTGATTTCGTTGTTGAGCAGAGCTATCAGGACTATCTTGACGGGATTGATACTGTGCTGAAGAGAGGACACAAGGTTATTAGGGAAATGATCGATATTCAGCTATTTCAGAAAGTAGAATAATAATCGGGAAAAATGATAGCTTTGAAACAGACCGAAAACCTAACTCAAATAGATATTGGTTGATTGATTAAGAAACAAAAATCTGATTGACACAAAGCTCAGATATATTATTAAAGTAAATCCTATGTTAAAAATTGATGAAAGGAAAGCCAGGTCAAGAGATAGGGGCATAAGATATTGGAAAATAAAGAGTTGTAATTATTCTTGACACAAAAAAGGATCATGAAAGTTATAAGACAGAGTGCCGAAGTGGTGAAATTGGTAGACGCAGTGGACTCAAAATCCACCGAGTTCATGACTCGTGCCGGTTCGAGTCCGGCCTTCGGCACCATAAAAAAGCAATAAGGGGGCATGAGCATTGAAACAGCGATATGTCTATCACTTTAAAAAATATAAAAGAGAAGAAATTTTGGAGGAAGCTCAATTATGAAGAACATAAAGTATATCATTATCACTATCGTGGTAATGTTGGGAATAGTTGTCCCCCAGGGATTAGATGCCGTATCGGAAGCAGGTGTAATCTTCTTGTTGATAGAACCGGGTTCCAGACCCGGTGGAATGGGTCATGCCTATGTAGCCCAGGTAGATGATGCTTTTGCCGGCTATTGGAATCCAGGCGCTATGGCTTTCAATAGAAAAACCCAATTTGCCGGAATGCACACCAACTGGTTTGGAGATATCTTTGATGATATTTACATAGAGTATCTCGGCTGGAACCAATATTTTGAGGATATCGGGAATATCGGTGCTCATGTAGTATTTCTTACTTATGGAAAGCAGGACAGGCTCGATGAACAGGGTAATTATCTGGGTGAATTTACCAGTTATGAACTGGCTGTAGCAGCGAGTTATGCCAATCAAGTCTCTAATAATCTCGGTCTCGGCTTAACCTTTAAATTTATCCTCAGTGATCTTGCTCCCGAAGGAACAGGAGAGACGGAAGTAGGTGTCAAAGGAAGAGGGATAAGTTATGCCTTCGACTTTGGTGTTAAATCCCAAGGGGTTGATTTTGGACAGGTTATGGTAGCTCCTTATAATGGTGTGATTGCCGCGTATAATGGAATTGCCTCCTTAACAGGTATCAATAAAGCCAGATATTCAGGATTCAGTCTTCCTGTTCACAACTTGGATTTCGGTCTAAATTTACAGAATGTCGGTCCCAACATTGTTTATATAGACGATGCCCAATCAGATCCATTACCAATGAACTGGCGGATGGGATTTTCTTATCGTCTGATGGAATCACAATTTAATAAATTTACCATCAATGCCGATATGAATAAACTATTAGCTAATGATGATCCCTTTTATCAAAGAATTATAACTGCCTGGTATGATGATCCGGCTACTGATGATAAATCTACCTTTCAGAATGAGTTAGAATCCACTATTTTTAATGTTGGTGCAGAATATACTTACTTCAACCTTCTCTCACTGAGAGGTGGATACATTTATGATAAGGCCGGCGATATCATTGGCCCTTCATTTGGAGCAGGGATCCAATATACTTTTACCAATAAATACAAAGTCAGCTTTGATTTTGCATTCCAGCAGGGTGGTGGATTAGTAGATTATAACAAGACCTTTTCTTTAGGTCTCGAGTTTTAAATCATAGTTTTCCTGAATCTACGATCTGCATGTTATCTGAGCCAGAGATAGAGAAATACACAGACTGAAGTCTATGTTACAAAACATTGTCATCCTGAGTGTTCTGATGTTAG
>CAZSVG010000181.1:0-2702 GCA_964610195.1 uncultured Candidatus Cloacimonadota bacterium
TGATCTGCCATACTGTTTCTGTCCGGAAAGTTCCGCCCGGACTATCTCCCAGATAGATATTTTTTATACCGTTATCCTGTAATACCTTAACTAAACTCGAGATAACAAGTGGATGAGTCGTAACTGCTGCTTCCGGAGCATGAGTTCCGAGAAGATTGGGCTTAATGAGCACAAAACTCTTTGCAGCCAGATGTTCAATTAAGTTCTCCTCCTCTAACACCCTTGAAAAATATTGATATAGCTTTTCTGCTTCGTATTTTTTGATTATCTCAATATAGACTTTCATTATTATTTCTTCCGTAAGTTATTTTCAGATAGATATCGGGCTTGAGGTCCATATAAAATTTGTTCTGATTCTGGAAAGAATAAGCAATCCCGCTTTCAAGATCAATATTTTTAAATTTGGTATAACGATAGGAAAACAAGGCCGAAAGATAATCGCCTGTTACCATTTGCAGATTGTCACCACTATGAATTTTGATAGACTCTCTAAGATGATAACCGGCAGAGATCAAAATGTCATGAAAGAGACTCAAAGTGAATTTCTGTGAGCCCCTGATTAACAACAACGGTTCAAAATCTATTCGCCCACCGGGACGATAGTCGAGATGTAATTGTGATGCTTTATATGATAAAGAATAACTAAGAAGATAATATTCTCTACTATTTTCTGATAAAGCAATGCTGTATTCCGGGGTGAAATCATTAAACCACACGAAATCATAAAACTTCTCCGAGGTGCCATATTCCAAGACCAGTTTCTGTAAAAATCCAGTACTGAAATAATCTACACCAATTACAGATTTCTTTAACCGATAAGGTTGCAGATTGCTCTGAGTGATCGGAAGAGAACTTCTCCAGAGCAATCGATTGTTTGTAAAATATGCTGAAAAGGGATACGAGACGAGATCTTCTTCCAGGAATAATCTCAAAATCAGATGGTTTGAATAATTATATCTGGCGACCAGGTAAGGGAAAATATAACTGGAATTATCCTTGATAAAGGAAACACCACCACCTAACAGGTAATTATCTCCGGTTTTATAAAGAGCTGACGCTATTTGCCATCTTTCCCACTGATGTTGATAAGGTAGATTATAGGAAAAACTCCAGCCTGAATGAGAAAAATGCCACAAAAAATCACCAGACAGTTCCAGAGTATTGATCTCCTCTTCCATATACTCAGGTGATTTCTGGTGCTGAAATAGGTATCGAATGCTGTTCCGCCATAAAAGATTAAGATCATTACTACTATATAGTTTGAATGAATTTTTTGAGATTATATCGCCCAATCCCAAATTCTCTTTATGATCCCAATTATAGTATCGAAAATCAAACCGGTGCTTGTTTTTGTAATCTAAAGAGAAACTGCTCTGGTTAAGAGTTTCTTTATATAATCCTGAAAGATTGACTAAAATAGACGAATCTTGATAATCAGCTACTGAATAATGATAATGATTTAGGTAATAACCCTGCTGCCAGCCAAACAAATATGGATGTTCTTTTTGAGGACTAACCTGTGGAACAAAAAAATCCAGAGGAATATCTTCCATTATAAATTCCCGATAATCATACTCCGGTCTGGCACCTTCTATACTGGCATTTAAATTTATTAAACTGCTAATAAAAATGGTAAATAAAAGAAGTGTGAATAGATTACTTAAGTTCTTCATTAACTCAACACTTCATACTCTCGTAGCATAGACTTCAGTCTGTGCATATTTGTAACATAGACTTCAGTCTGTGCATATTTGTAACATAGCCTATCAGTCTGTGCATTCTATTTTTTTATTGTTCCTGATAACTCTGATTAAACAATCCCAGTTTATCCATCTGGAGATAATACCTTTCTATAACTGCAATACTATATGGTATCGTGACCAGAAGCCCTATTCCCAGAGCTACCAGGCCAAGAACATTGATAATGAAGAGATAAACATAAGTAAAGAATTGCTGCCATCTTGTTTCCTTACCCGCTTTATAAACAATGATCAAACCCTTGAAAGGATTAACCGACTTTCTTAAAAGCAGATGGGGATAGGGAACCATAATGGCCAACCAGTATAATACCAAGATCAGTCTTACAATATTGAGTATGGGATCGACACTCATCGTTATTAATTTGAGTAACAAGAAGTAAGCTATGTTGATCAGGACAAACGTGAACATTCTCGGGTAAAATTTGAAACTCTGAAAATATTTCCTGATCGTTATCTTTGTTTTTTCTGTCATTAGCGGCACAGAAAAGGGAATGAAAACCAGGGGTAATGCAAATAATAAGAAGATATTACTGAAGAGAAAAGAGTTTATTGATTGAAATAAATTCAATATTTGCGGAGCAAAGAGTATCGTAAACAGGGGCAAAATAATAATGAAGAAGAAAAAAATCACGAATGGATAATTCTCTCCCTTCCGATTTTTGTATTCTGACCAGGTTGCCTGCCAGTTTTTTCTAGCTGATAGTTCCTCTGATAAGACCGCTGTCGCTTGACCACATTCCAGACAATATAATTGATTCGGTTGTAGATCTTTCAAACATTTATCACAAACCAATTCCTTTTTTATATTGTTATTGCTTTTTGTATTTATAGTGTTTAATGCTTATTTTTTTTTTGGTTTTTATAATTTTGATTTTGGTTATTTTTTTGGGATGCGCGTGTTTAATGGCGGTGAAAGTACAAAAAATGATTTACTCTCTTTCT
>CAZSVG010000182.1:0-2689 GCA_964610195.1 uncultured Candidatus Cloacimonadota bacterium
GTGGCGGAGACCGCTTCCGCTTTTCACGGAATTCCCTCTTTGCTCACCATTAAGTTCAACTTCTAATCTTTTAGATTGCCCAACCCTGTCAAGTGATTCCCTCTTTTCGGCCTACTTGTTTCCTCATAACTGATTTGCTTTACTTCTGTGAAATTTTCTATGTAACTTTTTTCATGTCTATTTGTGTTCATTCGTGGATGATGCTTGCTTTCCTTCCGTTGGACTCGCTCTCCTTCTGCAGGTTTTCCCTTATCACTCTTCATGCTTCACCACATCTGTTTTTCCTTAGCTCCAGGTTTATACCCCTAAGCTTTTGTCATATCGAGTGCATTCGAGACATCTTCTGTTGATTGCTTTGCTTCTAAGAGACTTGCTTTCAATCCTATCTCCATTATATTATCTCTAAAAAAGGAGCTTTTATGCGAAGGATAAAACTTATAAGAACCGCAATCCCCATCCTGGAAGGTGCCGGAGTGCATTTACAAAGAGCATTTGGTTATTCCGAAACACCACTCTTTGATCCCTTTCTGATGCTCGATGATTTTCGTAATGATGAACCCGAAAAATATTTACCCGGATTTCCATGGCACCCGCACAGGGGAATAGAGACCATTACATATATGCTCGCCGGTTCTGCCGAGCATGGTGACAACCTGGGTAACAGTGGAACAATTCATAAAGGGGAAGTGCAATGGATGACAGCCGGTTCGGGGATTATCCATCAGGAGATGCCCAAACCGGATAGTACAGGGAAGATGTATGGTTTTCAGCTCTGGGCTAATCTCCCCGCTGCTCAAAAGATGATGAATCCACGATACCGGGATATCAGGACATCAGATATCCCTCTGGTCAAAACACAAGAGGGTGCTGAAATCAAGATTATTTGTGGAGAGTTTGGGAATGTAAGAGGTTCGGTAAATGATATCGTTATTGATCCTCAATACTGGGATGTTACAATTCCGGAGAATAAACATATCGTTCTTCCTACTCCCGAAGGACATAACTGTTTTATCTATTGTTATGGAGGTGAGGCGATCATTGATGGTCAGAAGATCGGCAATCGTCAAACGGTCCTTTTCGAGGAGGGCGAATCCATTTCAATTCAGGCACTTTCTGAGGGATTTAAATTCCTTTTCCTCTGTGGTAAACCGCTAAATGAACCGATTTCCTGGAAAGGTCCTATCGTGATGAATACCAAGGAAGAAATCAAAACCGCATTCCGGGATCTGAGCGAAGGAACATTTATCAAGTAATTGTTTTCAAGTTATCATAATATACCCTTAGGGAACCTTGTAGTCGGCCCGGGCCGACTACAAGGTTCCCTAAGGGTTTCTCTGATATATTATCCTTTTATAAATAATCATCCACCTTAATCAAATCAGGACAATGATGTCTTTTAACTTAAAGCCATTCAGTAAGTTAGATATAATACGCCAATTAAGTTTAGGGGGGAAAAATAATGGTTGGTGATCAATAAATAGACGGGACTCTTTTCCTGTTTTCGATTGACATAAAAAATGAGGATGACAAAGCTGAGATAAAGAGTATCTAAGAGCGATAACATCAAAAAAATAAAAAATGAATAGAGTTAGCAGGAGGAATGGTAATGGAATTGAGAGGAAAGGTTGTAGTAGCCCAGGGTGGAGGACCGACAGCAGTGATCAATCAGTCATTGGTAGGAGTGGCACTAGAGGCCAGAAAGTTCCCACAGGTGACCAGAGTATATGGATCAGAACATGGGTTGGCCGGGATTTTAAAGGAAGATTTTTTAGATTTGACTCAGGAGACAAAACATAATCTGGAAGAGGTAGCCAAGACTCCATCATCAGCACTACTTTCAACACGAGACAAACCGGATGAGAAGTATTGCCGGGAGATCTTTCGGGTCTTAAAAGCCCATGATGTCCGTTATTTCTTTTATATCGGTGGGAATGATTCATCAGAGGCAGTGTCGATCATCAATGATGAAGCAGAGAAATCCGATTATGAATTTCGGGCTATTCATATACCCAAAACGATAGACAACGATCTGGTTCTGAATGACCATACCCCGGGATACGGTTCGGCAGCCCGTTTTGTAGCTCAATCTTTCATGGGAACGAATCTAGATAACAGGGCATTACCTGGTGTTTATATCGGGATCGTGATGGGAAGACATGCCGGATTTCTGGTGGCCGCTTCATCGATAGCAAAAAAATACCCTGATGACGGACCACATCTGATCTATTTTCCGGAAAGATCTTTCAGCACAGAGAAATTTCTCCAGGATGTGAAGCAGGTTTATGACAGATATGGTCGTTGTGTGATAGCTGTTTCGGAGGGTATCCAGGATAAGGATGGGGTTCCGATAGCCATAAAATTGGCTGATTGTGTGGAGCGAGATGCTCACGGTAATGTTCAGCTATCTGGAACGGGAGCGTTGGGAGATTTACTGGCTCAACATGTGAAAGATAAACTGAAGATCAAACGGGTAAGATCAGACACTCTCGGATATCTGCAGCGTTCTTTTGTCGGTTGCGTCTCGGACATTGATCAGTATGAGGCACGAGAAGTCGGGGAAAAGGCGGTGCAATATGCTATCTGGCACAATCTGGACGGATCAATAGCGATCGTGAGAACCGGATATTATTCGGTTGATTACAGGTTGGTTGGTTTGAAAGAGATTGCCGGAAAGACAAGATTGATGCCG
>CAZSVG010000183.1:0-2687 GCA_964610195.1 uncultured Candidatus Cloacimonadota bacterium
TAGCTACAGTCGGGATAAATGAATTTTCTGAACTTGTTGTCGAGCGAAGGTTTTATAAGATCCTAGCTTCTTCTGATATTCCAACAACCTATAGATCAATAACTCAACCTGCACATTCTCAAAGAGAAAACAGTCTCAGGCAATAAAATATCACATTCACAATAAATGCCAAGTCCCCTCCTTTAATGGAGGGGATTTTTACTAATACAGAGGAGTTTTTTTTGTACGAAAAATTTTTGGATTTAAGAAAAGATAGTACAATCTAATATCACGGCAATCTCTGAAAGGAAAAGTTGAGTATATTTATCATGAAAAACAGAAAACTTGACAGATATGTCCTCAAGTAGTCCTGTATCCCATAATGATTAATGTAATAAGAGTTTTGTATTTTAAGGAAGCAATATCTTATATGGATAAGATGATTAAGGAGTTCTGATGATCAAAATATGGCTATTTTGTGCTTTGTTGTTATGTTCGTTATCTTTGACAGCAGAACCAGTTGACATCGAAAAAGCCTCACTGGCAGCTTATAACTGGTTGAACCACCAGATTATACAAAGAGGACTTATTTCTGAAGTATCAATTCAGGAATCATATACCCATATGGTAAACGGCTATACTATATTCTATGTTTTTAATTTCGAACCGGAAGGTTTTGTCATTGTTTCCGGAAATGACGCTTCAGAGCCGATATTAGGTTATAATTACAAAGGTACTAGTACCTTAGGAGAGTTTAATTGTAATATCGAATCATATTTTGATACATATATACTTGCTATTAAAGAAATTTACGATAAACAGTTGTCAAACGAAACTACAATCAGTACTTGGGAAGATATTTTAAGTAACAGAATCACTTTACCAAGAACAGAGCGGGTTGTGGAACCTCTCATATCAACAAACTGGAATCAGGGTTACCCCTGGAACACTTATTGTCCTGCAGATCCTAACGGACCCGGAGGACATGTCTATGCTGGTTGTGTTGCGGTGGCAATGGCTCAGGTTGTCAGATATTGGTCTTTGCCAGCTCAAGGTAACGGTTCTCATTCTTACTATCACGATAACTATGGGTTGATCTCTGCCAATTTCGGAGCAACGACCTATAATTATGCCAACATGCCCAATAATCAAGCTACTGATGCTACTGCAGAACTCTTGTTTCATCTCGGAGTTTCGGTGGAGATGAACTATGGACCCAATGGTTCAGGAGCTTATTCTGCTCATGCCAGGGATGCTCTGGTTAACTATTTCAATTATCATTCTGATGCTCAGATGATATGGAAAGAAGATTATACAACCGCAGAGTGGGTAAACATCTTGAAGGGGCAACTCGATAGTGGGATACCGCTATATTATCGAGGGCAGGGGAGTGGTGGACATGCCTTTAATTGTGATGGTTACGATGCCAATGATTACTTTCATTTTAACTGGGGTTGGGGAGGTTCCTATAATGGCTATTTTAATATCAACAATCTCAATCCTGGCTCATCTAATTATAGTGAATCACAAGCTACAATTATTAACTTGTATCACAGTGTCGGTTATATTGTAGGTGATGTCAATATCGTTGGTGGAGATGGTGAGTTAACTCAAGTAGAACTGATTATTAACAATATTTCATATAGTCCTTCTTCTTCAGGAGAATTCACGATCAATATTTCTCCCGGCTCTTATAATCTGACTGCTTCTCTTTCTGGATACCAGACTGTTGTGATTACAAATGTCGAAGTTTATGAACAATCTTATACAATTATTCCTGAAATAGTTCTGGGGAATTTAGAGATTGCTACTGATCCGGTATCTCTGAACCAGAATATTGCTGTTTCGCAGGTGGTAAACCAATCCTTGAATATAGTCAATACAGGAGCAGGTGATTTTGAGTATAGCATTTATATTGATTTTCAGGGTGACCACTTAAGAAAATATTCTCAATCTTCAGTCTTGAAAAGTAAACAAGATAGAAACAATTTACATAACTCAGAGATTGACGAACAAAGTCCGACCAATGTTCATGAAGCAGAGGGTTATCAAGATTCCACTAGAGCCTTGTTTGATCTACTTTATTCTTTCCCGGCAGAGGTCGGCGGGGGAGAGTACTCTGTCGCATCTGACGGACAGTATATTTATACAAGTACCTGGAACAGTGAATATTTCTATCGCTATACCCTGGATGGGATCTATTTGGGTTCATTTACGGTAACGGGTGTTAGTAACATCAGGGATCTTACCTATGATGGTCAATATTTCTATGGTTCTCCTAATAACAATACCATTTATAAGATCGATTTGGCAAATGAAACCTTGATTAATAGTATCATAACAGGAGTGAGTAATATCAGGGGTATTGCTTATGATGCCATCAATGATGGTTTCTGGGTTACTAACGGGTGGAGTTCACCTTTACGGTTGATCAGTCGTCAGGGTATAACTATCCAGACTCTCAACACAACTGTCAGTAGTATGTCCGGATTAGGATGGGAAAATTTCACTGACGGTGTTCCTTATTTATGGGCGATTACTCAAGCAGGAGATTCAGATAATACTCTCTGCCAGATTGATCTCTCAACCGGCTTACCGATTCAGAACTTTGATCTGAGTTTATTGAATGTTATTTCGCCTGATGCAATAGCTGGTGGAATGATGATCACAAATCAGTTAGTTCCCGAAACCTGGACTTTTTTGGGGAT
>CAZSVG010000184.1:0-2672 GCA_964610195.1 uncultured Candidatus Cloacimonadota bacterium
GAAAGTTGAAAATCTCCATGTTGTTGTGGATGATTTTGAACTTAAGGAGATAAATCTTGAACTGGAGCAGGGTAAGATCCTTGCCCTGCTCGGTCCCAGTGGCTCCGGCAAATCAACCCTGATCCAGGCTATTTCGGGATTGATCACGGTCCAGGCGGGAAAGATTCTTGTTAATAATAGTGATATAACCTCTACTCCCGTTCATAAACGAAAAATCGGCGTTGTTTTCCAGGACTTTGCCCTCTTCCCCCATCTCAATGTTTATCATAATGTGGCTTTCGGGCTCAAGTCTCAACAACTCTCCAGAAAAGCTATCCGGGATAGAGTTCATCAACTTCTGGAATTGGTCGGTCTGGAAAACTTTTCTCAAAGGGAGGTCAACTCCCTTTCCGGTGGTGAGAAACAGCGCATCGCCCTGGCTCGAACTCTGGCTCCGAAACCTGATATCATCCTCTTTGATGAACCTCTGAGTGCGGTGGATGAAGAACTCCGAATCAGGTTACGGGAGCAATTGGCTAATATTCAAAAGGAATTAGGTTTTACAACTATCTATGTAACACATGACCGGGAGGAAGCGTTCTATTTTGCAGATCTGATAGGGATTATCTTCAATGGTAGAATCTGGCAGATCGACAGACCGGAAAATGTCTATGAAAAACCCGTTTCCCCTATCGTGGCCAGATTTCTCGGGATAGAAAACAGGTTGTCCGGAGAGGAAATAGAACCCTTTCAAGAAGGTTATATGGTAAACTATGCCGATTATCAGATATATATTAAGAGTAAGGTAACTCTGAACATCGGTGATCAAATCGACATACTCCTCAAGCCGGAGAAAGCGATCCTGACCCGGCAACAAGTTAAGGTAAACTCCTTCCCGGTGAAGCTGATCAGCAGTAAGAACTATGGAAATAAAGCAGAATATCTGGTAGATTTTGCCGGCAATAGTATCAAAGTATTACAATCAGAAAGTGAGTTGTTATTACCCCCCAGTAACGAGCTTTACCTGACCTTGAAAGCAGAACATCTGCTGGTATATAAAGATAATGTATTACTCCAATAAGATGTTCCGAAAGCTTTTCTCCCGGATCAGGATCTTAATGTTCCTGCCTTTAGTTTTCCTGCTCTTCTCTTGTTCTCTCGACAAAAAGGCAAACTGGACCATCCTTGTCTATATGGCTGCTGATAACAGCCTCGGACAACAGGCAGTCGAAGATATAATCCAAATGGAAAGGGCAAAATATCCCTCCTCGGTTAATGTTATAGTTCAATTAGACCCCGATCAATACAGTTCCGATCCTCAGGGCAGAAGATATAAAATTGCCCATAACACCCTACCTTATATTGCTTCCCCGGTAATTGAATATTTGGGAGAGATCGATAGTGGTTATTATCTCACCCTGGCAGATTTCGTTAACTGGGGAGTAGCCAAATATCCGGCAAATCATTATCTACTCGTTATCTGGTCTCACGGTAGCGGTTGGACCAGAGAAGATGATCCGTCACGTTGGATTTGTCCCGATACTAATAGCTTGAGTCAGATGAGTATTGCCGGTGGTGATTTCAAGAATGCCTTTCAACTCTTCTCCCGCAAGATGGATATCATGATCATGGACGCTTGCTTTATGCAGACCATAGAAGTTATTACCGAAGTATATCAATATAACGATTTTATTATTGCTTCCGAAAACAGTGTCCCTTATGAGGGGTTCCCCTATCAGGAAATTCTGGAACTCTGGAATCATTACCGGACTCCGCAATATATAGCTGCTGCCATTGTTGACAGATATATGAAATCACACCTGCCGGGTGGTAGCCAAAATCCGGGAGGTTTTACCAGAAGCACTACCTGTTCAGCAGTAAAAACTTCCCGACTTCCCCACTTCCTGCAACTGCTTCAGCAATTCGTCGTAAACTGGCAACATCTTGCTGACTCAGAAGTTACCATTGAAGCGAGGAGAATGAGCCAGACTTTCAATTTCTCGCAAGCTGATATTGATCTCAAAGAGTTCTTCTCCCATCTGCATACTCTCACTGAAGATCCATTACTCAAATCTGATCTTGAGGTTATCTTGGCCGCTATAGATGAGCTCTTCATTGCGCAGGCTTCCATGAACCTCCCTTTCAATACCGGAACTGCCTCCATCTGGTATCCTGATAATAAAGATAACTTCCTGGGAAGCAGAGAGTTATATAATAACCTCGATTTTGCCCAAACCGGATGGCTGAACTTCCTGGAAAGCAGTCTCTCCAGATAAAGAAACCTGCGGCACCGATTTTCAGAGATTTATCCACATCCCGAGGTCTATTGTCCACATATAATCCCCCCACAATTGATGTTTTTCACTACAAAATCGGGAAGCGGGTTTGATAATTACCTACTATACAGGGAGTTAAAAAAACTGTCGGGGTTGTGGATAACTTGTGGATAATGATTTTTTTCTTGCCGGGGTATGAAGTAAATTCCTCTAAAATAAAGCAGATAGACAATCTCGCCAATCTAAACCCTTTTGTGTATAACTCCTCGGTTGCCTCCCCTGAACTATAGCACCCTGAGTTTTATCTGTACCATAGACTTTAGTCTGTGCAATTCGTAGCATAGACTTCAGTCTGTGTATCCTGTGTTGGCTTCACCAACCCTGTCCTGAAGTTGACTTCGTCGGGCTCGGAAGTGG
>CAZSVG010000185.1:0-2669 GCA_964610195.1 uncultured Candidatus Cloacimonadota bacterium
GTTGTTAGCAAGTGGACTGCTCCTGGCTCAGAGCCAGCAGGGGGTAAAGCTCGGACTGAATATTTCGACGATCACCGGCAAGGATATGGGGGAAATATCATCGATCACCGGGTATCATTCCGGAGGCTTTATTCAGTATCCGGTTACGAACAACATTATTCTCCAGATGGAGGCACTCTATACTGTTAAAGGGGCTAAAACCAGGCTCGTTTATGAGGATTTTATGGGTGAGATCATTGTTGAAGAAACCCTGACCTTTCATTATACGGAAATTCCACTCCTGCTCAAATATAACATAACCAGAAACAAACTCAATCTTCAGCCTTATATGGGAATGTCGTTCGGCCTCTTAGTTGCAGCTAACAGAGATTATACGATGACTATGTACGGAACGACCGAGTCGGGTTCTGGAGATATGACCAGATTTATGAAAGAGAACGAATACGGCTTTATCGCCGGTAGTGATTTTTTCTTACCGTTTCTTTCGGAACAGTTGCTGGTGGGGATAAGATATAACCACGGCCTGAGTGGTATTTTAAATGATTCTCCCAAAAAGGCGAGTAACCGGACCTGGATGTTCAGTCTGGGATATTTGATCGGAAGCAGGGAGTAAGGACGACCTGACGAGGGGGTGACGAGGCGAGTGGGAGAAAAAAATTACTGTACCTGTTTCGCAGCAATGAATAAATAACAATGAATATTGAATAGTTAAAAACCGGAGGGAGCGGAGTAAGTATCCTCCACGAAGGAACACGAATAGAAGCACAGATGGAAACAAATTATAAAACCGGTGTTGCAATTTAAGCTTTCTTTTATTAATAACCGAGGAAAATACTTCTCTATGTCTACATCCTGTCCTTCAACAACCGAGGAAATTGCTTCTCCGTGGCTGCTACCGAGCTCGACGAAGTAAACCTCAGTTCAGGGTTGACAAAGTCATCGGGCATGCTCTGTCTCCTAACAGTCTGAACGGATGGTAAGTTTCGGTAACAAAACTTTTCTTGCCTGTTATCCTGCCCCCTGATTCTTTTGTCACTTATGAAAAAGCATGAGAGTGTTACCAATGGCTAGGATATCCTTTCGGGGAGGATTGACAATTGGGTTGTTCATCCTGATCGCCTATCTGATCCTGTTGACAGGTCTCGGTTACATTGGCAATGTAGGAAACAATAGACTCGAATTTCCTGACCCTGAGAAACCGAAGGTAGTCGAGTTTACTTTCTCCTTTATGAACCAGGAGTTCACGGTTACCGATACTCTCTATAATAGTTATTACAAATATTATCAGCTTTATGCGGAGAGATTTCCCAATATCAGAACCTACGTGGAGTATTATAAATTCATCAAAGAGATGGACCCCACAGACGATACCATAACCCGAATTACAAATTCATTGCAGGAACTAGGTGCAGCAGCCGGTTTCAATGCCGATCAGACCCTGGAACTGGCCATGCGTTTTGTTCAGAGTATCCCCTACGATGTTACCAAAGCTGATCAGGTAGTGGTCAGTGCGGATGACGAAGATGGCCCACCCAGAACTGATCTGCTCCCCAGGCATCCCTATATTACCCTCTATGACCGGCTTGGTGTTTGTTCGGATAAGACCGTATTGGCGGCTGCCATTGCTGAAGAGATGGGGTATGCGACCGCGATATTCTCCTTTGACCGTGAAGTTCTTGGTACCGGAGTGGGGCACGTCGGCCTTGGCGTCAAATGTCCCCTTCCCTATTCTCACCATAATTCTGGATATTGCTATGTAGAGACTACAGCCCCGGTTAGAATCGGAATGAGCAATATCTACCTGGCAGCCGATACTCAAGCTGCAACTCCCTATACACATCCCGATACAGATCAGATAAATCTCGATTTTTCTCAGGCAGAACTCTATAAACTGGAGGAGGGGAAAATCTACTATGGTATTATCGAGACTCGTAATCTGGAGAGCAGACTACGGGATCTGGGGATAACTATTGACCGGCAAAAAGAGGAGATCGACCGTCTGAGAATCAGAGTTAACCAACTCAATACAACCCTGCAGAGAATGGCCGATGAAGGGTTGGTTCAGCAGTATTATAGCGAATATGCAAGAGTTTATGATGAGTATGAACTGTCAGTGCGCAGATTTAACGGTCTGATCGAACAGTATAATGAAAATGTTGATGAATACAATCAAGTTGTTCGAAGCATGGATTATTAATTTAGCACCTGAGCGAAAATACTTGAGGAAAATATGAATAGTTGGGGCGAATCGATACCTGGGTACTTGAACTGTTATGTCGCATCGGTGAGAAATTTTGCCGATTTCAAAGGAAGGGCAGGTCGTAAAGAATTTTTTGTTTTCATGGTCATGAATCTAATATTCTCTTTATTGCTCGGTTATCTGGAAAGATTTGCCGAGATAACTCCTCCCGGAAGTCAGGGTATCCTGTCCCGGATTTTTGAGATCGTTATGATCTTGCCAACGCTCTCCCTCAGCGTTAGGCGATTACATGATTCCGGTCATGACTGGTGGTGGTTATTGATCCCTATGGTCAACTTCTTTCTGATGATAAGAGAAGGGAACAGGGGAGAAAATCAATACGGCAAACCTTCTGCTTGCTAAACAGCTTCTAATCCGGTATTAATTGTAAAGACTGGTTTTATTAACGAGATTTGTCCTTTGTTTGTAT
>CAZSVG010000186.1:0-2668 GCA_964610195.1 uncultured Candidatus Cloacimonadota bacterium
CACTCAGGGTGACAAGGTCTGTTTTATCGACAAAAGGGTCGAATCACTCAGGGTGACAAGGTCTGTTTTATCGACAAAAGGGTCGAATCACTCAGGGTGACAAGGTCTGTTTTATCGACAAAAGGGTCGAATCACTCAGGGTGCTTAAGTCTTTTAGCTCGCTCATTAAACAAAATCTCTCAAGGTGATAAGAGTGTGATAATTATCCGAAACTGTCATAATAGATCTTTTCAATACCAAGTTCTTTCATTTGCTTTTCGGTGGTAGCGATGAGAGCAGGACTGCCACAGAGATAACCTTCGGTATTCTTAGCATCTCTAATCTCTTTCTCCAATAAGGGGGGAATGTATCCGGTAGCACCCTTCCAATCCGGGCTTTTTTCAGGCTGAGATATCACCGGGATAAATTTAAAGTCGGCCATTTTTTTTTCATATTCTTTCATTTCCTCTACCAGGAAGAGGTCTTCGGTGGTTCTAGCGCCAAAAAAGAAAACGATATGTCTTTTACTCTCTTTTTTAGCCAGATCTTCCAAGATTCCTTTAAAGGGAGCCATCCCGGAACCACCGGCAACAAAGATCATATCTGCTTCAGTATCACGAATAAAGAAATCACCATAAGGACCGGTTAGATATAACTCTTCACCCTTATTAAGATAATCATGAACGAAGGTGGTCATGATCCCGTCTGGAACCCGGCGAATGATCAGCTCGATCTGGTCTTCTTTAGCTGGAGAATTAGCCATGGAATAGGCTCTACTGACAATCTGTTTTGATTTGGGATACTTCTTTGATTCCAGTTGAACATACTGCCCTGCTTTGAATTCGATCTTATCAGGATCCTTTAGATTGATAATTATCCCTTTAGTATCATAGGTGTAATCTATTATCTTCTCCAGGATTCCTTTGAATTTTCGAATTGAGAAAAGGGCTTCCGGGATGTTGATGAAGATATCTTTTTTTACTTTGATCTGACAGGAGAGTCGAACTCCATCCTCGAGCTCTTTAGCGTCTAAAAATGGTCGTTCTGTCGGCAAAACAGGGCCACCACCATCTTTGACCTTCACTTTACAGAGTCCGCAGGTTCCTCTCCCTCCACAGGCAGAGGGGATGAAGACATCTTTCTCGGCCAGGGAGTTCAGAAGTGTGTTACCACCTTTGACGGTCAATTTCCTTTTACCGTTGATCTCGATCTGACAATCACCATAGTTGGCGAGAAAATAATCAGCTATGACGAGCAGCAGGGCCAGGAAACCCCCGATACCGGCGAAGATTAGAACATTGTTGAGAACGATGATGAACATCTATTTAGTCTCCATTGAGAGAAGTCATTGAATGATTGCCACACCGGAAAAACCGATAAAAGCGAGAGCCATTATCCCGGTGATGATCAGACTAATGGCAGCATTATTAATCCCCTGAGGGAGATATTTTTCTTTCAGTCTTTTTCTGATCCCTGCCAGGGCAAGGATGGCAATGAGCCAGCCTATACCGCTACCGGCTCCGTAAAGGACTGATTGTAAAAATGAATACTGACGGATGACCAGGAACAGAGAAACACCCAAAATGGCACAATTGACAGTGATCAAGGGCAAAAAGATACCGAGGGTATAGTAGAGGACCGGAGAAAATCTTTCAATAATAATCTCGGTCAGTTGCACGAAAGCAGCGATAACAATGATAAAGACTATGTATTGCAGATATACCAGATCCATGGGAACCAGGATGTAATGATAGACGAGATAGTTGATAGCTGAAGTGAGGGTTAACACAAAGAATACTGCCATCCCCAATCCGGCAGAAGATTCGATCTCTTTGGATACCGAAAGATAGGAACACATCCCCAGAAAATTGGTCAGTAGAATATTACTGGTGAAGATGGCTGCCATGAAGATTACTAAAGGATTGATATCCATATACTCTCTCCCTAAGCGGGTTTTTTATTGTACCGGTAATTGATGAACCAGATAAGTAGTCCCAGGACAAAGAAAGCACTGGGAGCCATGACCATAATTGACCAGGAAATCCACCAATCACCAAGGATTGGAAACCCGAAGATGGAACCGAATCCCATCAGTTCTCTGATGAAAGCGATCAAGAGTAAAACCAGAGTATAGCCAACTCCGGCTGCAATACCATCAATCAGGGAGTTAAAGGGATTGTTCTTCTGAGCAAACGCTTCAGCTCTTCCCATGATGATACAATTGGTGATGATCAGACCAACATAAGGTCCCAGTGCCCTGCTCATATCGGGATAAAAAGCTTTCAGGAAGATATCAACCATGATAACATAAGAGGCGATAATCAAAGTCTGGACCATCATTCTTACTCTTCGAGGGGTATAATCACGGATAAGGGAGATAGTAAAACTGGATAGAGCGAGGGTAAAGATCACCCCCAGACCCATGACCAGACTGTTGAGCATCAGATTGGTCACAGCAAGAGCGGAGCAGATGCCGAGTATCTGTCGCCAGATTGGATTATCATTCAGGGCACCATTGACAAAGATCTCCTTTTTATTCATCGTCAACCTCCATCAATCTTCTGATCCTCTGCAAGTTACGATAGATCATCGAAACCACGGCCTGACTGGAAGATGTAGCGCCGGTAATTTGATTAATCTCTCTATTGGCAGTCGGTTCATTCTCCGGAACCAGCCGGAATTCGATGAT
>CAZSVG010000187.1:0-2667 GCA_964610195.1 uncultured Candidatus Cloacimonadota bacterium
TATTACCCGGGTTGAGCCTTAACCCGTCTATCCCGTTCTCAATCGCTGCCAGTGCCAGTTTGTAATTAAAATGGATATCGGCAATGAGGGGAACCGAACAGTTTTTCTTGATCTCCCGGAGGGCTATCGCTGATTCCATATCGGGGATCGCCACTCTGACTATCTCACAACCGGCAGCAATCAATTCTCTGATCTGCTGGGTTGTTGCTAAAATGTCTCTGGTAAGGGTATTGGTCATTGATTGGACTCTGATTGGGTGTCCATTTCCAATAATTAAATCTCCTAATTTCACCGGTTTAGTTTTCTTTCTAACTATATCCATAGATTATCCTCTTTGACCATCTTACCCTATTAACCCTGAATCTCTCAATCTATTTCTTTCATCTGTAAAGCACCGGAGAAACATCTCAGGGTACAGAGCGAGCATCCCACGCATTTATCAACATCAATTTTCGGTACCCTATCATCATCAAGCTCAATTGCCAGATAGGGGCATCTGGTGCAGTTACCACAATGTTGGCAGAGATCGGGATCAACAGTTGGAATCTTACTCTTTTCCGGGAGGTCCATAAAATCTACTATCGGATCGGGAAGAGCCTTACCGATCAGGTCCCGAACCGAGTTTATCTTTCGCTCCTTGAGCAGAAAACTCAAACCATTTTCCAGTTCATCAATGATCCCATATCCATATTTTTCGACTATTGTGCAGAACTGAACAGTTTCAGCACCCAAAGCGAGAAAATCGGCAGCCCCTTTATAATTCATTGGCCCTCCATTTCCGGAGATGGATACCCCCCTGCCGGCAGCTTTGGCCAGAGTTAGATAACTGATCGGCAATACCCCTTCTCCCGACATACCGACGACGATCCCCTTTTCCCAATCCGGAGAATAACCTTCCCGAAGTATTAACACAGGAAAAGTGTTTGCCAAGGTAACTCCCGCTTTCTTATGGGGATATCGATCCAGAACATCCTTGATCGCATCTATGATTGGCTGAATTGCTGTTACTGCTCCGGTTAACTTGAATAATTTGGGGATATCCGGTCGGCTGATCTCCATTACCCAATCGATAATTCTGGCAGTCAGTCCGGCATTCTGGGAGACGATATCACCATGAGTCCCGTCACCACCCTGAGGACAGGAGAGACTATACTCAATACCCATCGCTCCCGCTTTTTCCAATTTCAGAGTATTGCTCTGCCAGACCTTTTTATCATCCTCATCGTTCCCCGTTACCGGTCCTCCGGTTGATCCCATGGTCAATCTGTCAGGGTATTCCTTTACTAAACGAGTTATCTCTTCACAGACCCTGTCCAGTGAATGATCGGAGACATTGTCACAGTTCCCGTAGGTTCTCTCATTAAAGACGCACATATACTCACCGGGGATATGGATCGGTAGATTATCAAATGCTGTCTTCATTATCCCACCTGCCCAACCAGCTTCATAAGCTAATTTCATTTGCTCATAACCATCTGTGGGAGGAGCGGCAGAGAGTAAAAAAGGTGATTTGATGGGAATACCAAAAAAGGTGCTCTTGAGTGATACGGGAACTCTTTTTTCATTTCTCAAAGCATGATAACTTTTCAATGGTTTGTCAATTTCGGGTATTTTTTCATTCTGAAGAGCAGCATGGAGTTGTAAGGCACTATTCTTTCCTGCTGCTACCGCTTCCACCACTGTTGTAGGTCCGTGGGCCATATCACCGGCTATCACTAACTTACCCTCGGGTTTATAGTTATCATTTTCTCTAATCGAGGGTTGATTACCGATTGCTATAAAGACCAGATCGAATAACCGGGTAGTTTCATCACTTCCCGGCTCATCGACTATTTTAGCAGGGTGAAATTCCTCCTCGGCAGGGAGCATCACCGGACTGGTTTTAATCCTTTTTACCACCCCCTCATCATGTAAAATTGCTGTTATTCTTGTTCGGGGAGTTATATGAACCCCTCCGGCAAGAAGATCTGCTCTTTCTTTGGAGGTCAGTGGCATTTCAGCAACACTTTCCAGAACGATCAATTCACAATGGGCTGCTCCCAACACCTTGGCAAGTAGAGCGATATCCGCTGCTATAGCACCCCCGACCAGGGCAATTCTCTTCCCCTCCACATCAATTTCGAATGGATTTCTTAAAAATCCGGTACCATAGATAGCATATTCATCACCGGGGATATTCAACCTTTTGGGGATTGTCAAACCAGCTGCCACAACAATACCATCAAAACCATTATCAAAAAGAGTCTCCGGCTCTTCAATTGGTCTCGAGAAATGAAACTTCAGGCCAAAGGTCTGCTGCAGAAAATCAATATCCGTCAGAAGGACATCTTTGTTCAGTCGCCATTCAGGGATTAACAGACAGGCTCCTCCAGATGATTCGTTCTCGTCAATGATCTCTATCTGATAACCTTTCTGAGCGAGGGTCACTGCTGCTCCTATTCCGGCCGGACCTGCTCCGATCACAGCTATCTTTTTCCTGTTCGGATTCTCAATCTCGAATCCGGGTAATCTCTTCAACTCTTTTGCCTTCTGGATGATATAGGCCTGAATAGCCGGGATATCGAGCGGCCTGTCAAACCCCTCCTTGACACAACCCTGCATACAATGATAATCGGGACAGGCAGCACCGCATATACCTCCGAAGGGGTTCTTCGCATAGATCATCAG
>CAZSVG010000188.1:0-2663 GCA_964610195.1 uncultured Candidatus Cloacimonadota bacterium
CTGACATACTATATTGAACTTGATACAATAATCAAAAATTAAGGTAAAGTAATGGCAAAAAGCAAGGAGTTATACTTTTCCCATTCCATGTTCATTAAATAAGTCATATCAAATCTGATCAGGGGAAGGTGGGGGATGTCAATATTAATACCAGCGCCCAGAGACCATCTTTTACTATCGGCTGTTACCAGTTCCTGAGCATATCCCGTTCTTAAGGTCAGTTCCCTGCTTAAAAGATATTCCAAACCAAGATAGAGATTGTCTTCCACATCATAATACAGACCTTTTTCTATATCAACAGCCAGGATAAAACTGCTCTGGTGACGAGCATAACCTATAGTAGAAGTAATGGGAACGTTTTCATGATAACTGCCGTAAGCCGTATTGGCTGGATTATCACTATGCCAGCGGATTCTGTTAAGAAGGTTTTTGAATGTTAATGAGAAATGATCTCTTTTGGTAGGCTTAACTTTAAAACCCAGATCTATTGAAACTCCTGTCGCGTCACCGGAGACATGATGATCATCGATAAATGATGGTATTATCCAGGATGTGTTATTCCCAAAAGATGCATAGAAAAACTTACCACTCAAGCCCAAACCAATCAAACCTTGAGGAATAATTTCTCCAAAGAGAAAGTCACCTATGAGAGCTCCATCCAAAGCCAGTGAAGCATAGCCAATAAACTCTGCCATTATGTCGTCGCCGGAGTAGAATAAACCACTACCCCAGGCCAATCGTTCGTCAATTCTCCCTGCATAGCCAAGATAAGAGTAATTAAAGAAGTTCATTAATTCCAGATGTTCCAAAGAGATACTATGATTATGTTGGAGATCAATCAACCCTGCAGGATTCCAGAGCATAGATCCGGCATCATTGACCAGGGTTCGATAAGCACCTCCCAATCCCCAGGCTCGGGCACCAACGATATCATCAATAAAAGCAGCTTGAATATTACTCTCTGTTGCCTGAATAGGAGGGAAAATTGTCATACAGATAATGAGGGATAACAAGATCTTCAACATATCAATTCCTATTTCACCAGCACAACAGTGGCTAATTTCTCCTGATAATAATTCTCAGCTTCCGAGTCACTGACCTTTAAATGCAAGATATAGCGGCCATTCCTGGCCAGACGGTGAAAATTGGTCTTCCCATTCCACCAGTAGATCAGTTCCAAAGGTTCTCCGGTATCTTCAGGTCCGCGATTACTATAGACGGGCTCCAGTTCAGTAATCGTTCTGACCAGATTACCTTTTGTATTAAAAATACGAACTGTAACCCAGACGAATCTTGCCTGAGTATCCACCTTGAAACTAATCCTTAAACCCTGTCCCTCATCATGTTCATTGATATTATATAGGGAGTTTGGGGTAAAGGGATTGGGAGCCAGATGCAGTTCAGTGATCACTAAATATCTTGCTTGTCTTTCTGAATTAAGATTATCAGAGATCATAAAAATAACGATTATTACGACTATTAATCTTATTGTTTGCATCCTGCCTCCATTTCTTCTTAATGACTATGGAAGAGATTTTGCTCATCTGTCAACCCCAATCTGATGTCAGGCGTTTAACATAAGGAAACAATTAGCGAAAGATTTACATAAAAAAGGGTGATCTGAAATCACCCTTATCGTTATTATCTATAAAAGTAGTCCTGAGAAGTTACTTGCTGATTATTCGCTCAGCTTCAGCTTTATCTGATGAATAAGTAAAAGCATTGATGATGCTGTGTCCATTTTCTGAGTCGACTACTTTATCATACATGATTCTCAAAGCTTCTAATTGATCATCAGAGAAGGTTAGAACACCGATCATACGAGTGATCTGATCCACCGAAAAATAGGCATTTCGGGCCGAAACTCTGATAACTCTTAGCTGGTCATCAGAAAAACTCTCTTCTCTGACATTGCTGATCAAACGGTTAAAATCGGTATCAGACATAGCTCTCTTCTCTGGTTGAGGTGCTCTTTCTGCCTGCGGAGTTGCTTGCATTGGCTGAGAAGCTGTGGTCGTTTCACTCACATCAACTCTGATGTTAAAATCAATTGACTCTGAAGGAGTACTGGCTGGAGTGCTTACTCTTTCGATGTTGACACTCGAGTCGGTGGGAAGTAACAATAAAAGAGCAAAGATCTCTTCTACTATTTTGTTGGCTCTGGTCTGTTCCATGCGGCTTAACTTGCTAAGATAGTTCTTTTCCAAGTCTTCAAGTTTAAGGGCGATATTGTCGATGACAGTTCCGGAATCGGTTCTGTTTCCCTGTAATCTGTTGGCTTCATTGATCTGCATACTGAATGAACCTCCCGGGGTCGTAAAAATGACCTCTTCAGCTATCAATAATGAACTCAACAGTAATGATATGATGATTAGAATTGCTATTTTTTTCATCTAAGCTTTCTCCTCTATAAGATTTATGGTGAAAAAAAGGAAACTAAATATATGGTCAAGATTTTTATTCTCTCTGTTCATCAAGCAAACTCAGATTTTAGATTTAATTGCGTATTTTTTTCGAGATTTATATCTGAAGTTCTGAAGAAAAAAAAGAAGAGGAGAGTTTACTTACTCTCCCCTTATTATTACTTAATGGTTTTTTACTTAAGGAGCATCATCTTTCTTGTAGATCGATAATCATCACTCTGCAAAGTATAGAAATAAAGG
>CAZSVG010000189.1:0-2661 GCA_964610195.1 uncultured Candidatus Cloacimonadota bacterium
AAGTGCACAATTTGGGGGAGTTATATGAAAAATCATAGAAGTCTGTTGGTCATAATCTTTCTTATTATCAGTTCTTTTTCCATCAATAATCTTTCCGGGCAGGCAAGATATACTTTAACTGATATTTATTATCGGGATTATGATATTATAAACCGCACGGTTATCGTCTTCAATGGAAAACCGAACTACACCATTCAACCTCGCGTTTCAGACCGTCAAATCGTTCTGATCGTGGAAGATACGAATCCCCGTGACAATCTACCCCTCTTACAATCAATCGTCAGTCCGGTATTACAATCGATCAGGATCAATCGTAATCCCCGGGGTGATTTGCAAATTACGATCAGTACCAGACGTGATTTTCATCTGAAATACTTTGATCTAACCGGACCTGAATACCGGCTGGTCTTCGATATATATAACAAGGAATTTCCGGAAACGGACCGGGAGAAGCTTGCTTTTGGGCGGTTTTATTATACCGTTGGGCAATATCCCAATGCCGAAGATCTGATGCGGGAGATTCTGGCGAGCAGTCCCCAGTTGACCGACGCCAATTATTATCTTGGAAAGATCCTGCTCAATCGTGGCGAGACGAATCAGGCAGCCGAATATTTCAAGAAAGTGAGTTATAATGATTCGGAGTATATTCAAGCCCAGATGGAACTTACCAGACTCGGTCTGATCGATCTCCCCTATTCTCAGGAGATGGAACAGGTATTTTTGGAGCTCCGGGAATATTTTCTCCGAGCCGGTAATCTCAATCGTCAGCAATTGATGTTGGCTCTGGCCAGTTCTGTTTACGGAAATCCCCAGGAGACTGAAGCGATCCTCTCCCGGATCGATTATGATGATCCCAATCTGGTCGATATGATCAACAATATCAGATTGATCTATAATAACCTAACCGAAGGGGAAAGCAGGCCCCCCCTGGTAAATATTATCAGTGCACCCTTGGCGGGAAGAAGGATCGGACTGATCGATATTCTCCTGTTTTCACTCATTCTGATCATCACTACCGCGCTTATTGTCTATCTGATCACCTCTATTGCCTGGAGAAAGAAGCTGTTGAAAGAAAGCTCCAATAGAGGTCCTCAATCTCCACCGACAAATAAAGACAAGACAGCCAGAGAGAGACTTGCCGAAAAGATCGTAGCAGAAGAAACCACCATCAAGATACCCGAACCAAAGCCGGAACCGAAAAAAACTCCCGAGAAACCGAAAACCAGGATAACCGGAACAACAACTAAAACAAATCCCGGAAAAAATGTAACTATTCAGAAACCCAAACCGGTAAAAAAAGTTAAGACTCCGGTGAAGAAGAAAAAGATCGAAGTCAATAAGGAGTCGCATAGCTCTTCTTCCAGAAGCAATGCTTCAGGTCCATCGAACGTTAAAGAAGTTCGGGACAGAAGAGCCACCCTTCCGGGAGTATCGGCAGACTTCGAAGATGTTAGATCCGAACTGGTTATGAAACTCTATAAAGACGGCTGGAATACCGATGCCATTGCCAAAGAGGTCGGGATGAAACCTGCCGGAGTGACCAGGATAATCGTTGCCGGAAACGGTAAGAAAAATTAAATAATATATCGCAAGATTAAGGATAAGATCAACTACATGAAGCATTTAATACTTCTGATAATCATCCTGGCCCTGATGCTTCCTCTGACTGCACTGGAGCGGATCAGGGTGGTCTATGACGATGGGCTCGATCCTGACTATATCACGGTCAATGTCATCGATAATATTCCCTATTTCAATATTCAGGAGTTGAATAAAACCCTCAACGCCTACATCGGGGTCAATATCATCGACCGCCGGATCAACATTGATCTCTATGAGGAACGGCTCATCTTCATGCTCGATTCCCCTTTCCTGCTGCATCGAGCGGAACTCTATAACTATATCTATGACATCCTCTCCTATCAGGGACGTTTCTATATTCCGGTCCTCCTTCTACAGAGGGTGCTACCCGGCATCTTCCCCGAAAAGATCAGCTATGATGATGAAGCCGCCACGATCTATGCCGAGTCTCCGGTCGATAACTCTTTCCGTACCATCGTGATAGATCCCGGACATGGAGGAAAAGATGGCGGGGCAGAAGGTTACTCCGGGAGAAACGATGAAAAGGATGTCGTCCTGGCAATCTCCAAAAAATTAAAGAAACTGATCGAGGATAATCTTGATGTGGAAGTCTATCTGACGAGGGAAGACGACCGTCTGATGGCTCTCCATGAGCGGACCTCATTTGCCAACCGTAAACAGGCCAATCTCTTCGTTTCCATTCATTGTAATGGAGCCAAAAACAGATCTGCTCACGGGATAGAGGTTTTCTTCCTCTCTGCTGCTAAAACAGATGATGCCCGGGCAGTAGAATATCTGGAGAATTCGGTTATTGAAAAATACGAAGGGGGAGAAGAAGCGCTGCGGCATTACGATACTCTCTCCATTATTTTACAGGATATGATGCAGACCGAGCAATTGAAGGAGTCGAGCTATCTGGCATTCAGGCTGCAGGCTCATCTTGTTCAGGCTACCGGGGCACGGGACCGTGGAGTTAAACAGGCAAATTTTGCCGTGTTGCGTGGTGCTTTCATGCCTTCAGTCCTTGTGGAACTCGGCTTCATGACCAATCGGGAAGAAGAGCAGAAACTGATCGACCCC
>CAZSVG010000190.1:0-2642 GCA_964610195.1 uncultured Candidatus Cloacimonadota bacterium
GTTGTAGGATGATATATTCTTTGCGAACCGTTTGAATTTTCAAATGACTAATTACCAGGGTAAACTCTTCACTGTCTTGACTTTTCGAACTATCGTTCTCTATCCCAATCAGAGCGGAACTCTTACTCTCCCCTCTCTGGAAATAGCTGCAGATATCATAGTCCGACCGAGGACTTTCTTCGATTTTGATTCAACTCGAAAACTTAATATTGCAAGTAAACCGGTCAATCTGAACGTGAGAGATTTACCGACTGCCGGAAGACCGGGTGTTTTTTCCGGGGCTGTAGGGAGTTTCAGGATCAGTTCCGAGATCAGTGTAACAGATTTGACAGTCGGTGATACCTTTACCTATAAAATCCAGATCACCGGAAACGGCAACTTTAAGCATTTTGATCCACCACCTTTTCCGCAACTCCCCTTTCTCCGTCATATTGATCCTGAAATAGTCACCGATTCAAAGCTGGAGAGGGATAAAGTCACCGGTGCTAAAACTATTCGCTATCCGGTCATTGTTACCGAAGAGGGGGAATTCGATATTCCACCCCTGGTTTTTGCTTATTATGACCCGGAACGTAATACCTATCTGACACTGCAAACTTCTTCTTACAGGATTTCTGTTGCCCCTTCGGATATGAGAACTATCCCGATCACTGTTGCCCAGCAGGATGTTACCGCCGAAGGTGCTGATATTTATTATATCTACAGGACTGCCCATCTCAATTCGATCTTTCTTATCCCTCAATCACTACTCTATTGGTTGCTCTGGCTGATCATTCTACTCACTTTCCCTTTTGCTTTCTATTATCGCAAAGAACGAGCCAAGTGGGCTACAGATATTAACTACGTTCGTCAAAAACAGGCTCGCAAGATCCTGCATAAATACATGAATAAGGCAACTCAATCCGCCAAACAGGGTAATATGGAGTTCTATAGCTACGTAAATACCGGATTGGCCAACTACTTAACAGATAATCTCAGAATTCCCAGAGGAAGCACTACTGAGTCGATAATCAATGAAATGAAAACACAGCAATATCCTCCCGACATCGTCCAGAAGGTTAAAGAGATCATTAACAGCTGTCTGGAAGCCCGCTTTATGCCGGGTGGTTTCGATAAGGTAAAAATTGATCAGGACTTTGAAAAACTTCAGAACACCATTTCAGTAATCAGCCGGCTGAAGAAAACTGTAAAAAGCAACAAAGAGTTCAGCAGAGGAGTAAAGTAATGAAAAGTAAGATGCTCTTGGTCGTTCTGTTGTTGGTTGCCATTACCTCAGCACTTCCAGCCATATTCAGCAGAGAAGAGATCTTTCAGAGGGGGGTAACTGCTTATGAAGAGAGGAATTACGAGTTAGCTCTGCAGTCTTTTCAGCATCTTGAAGAAGAGGGGGTTGTTAGTGCCGAGCTGTTCTATAATATCGGCAATACCTATTTTCGCCTTGATACTCTTGGTTATGCTATCCTATACTACAAGAAAGGGTTAAGGATTGATCCCGCCAATCAACTATTGAATAATAACCTGAACTATCTACTCTCTCTCACCCAGGACCGCCAGAATGTAGAAGATCCCAATCCCTTTCTCAGGTTTATTAATGACCTGGTCTTTGTACTCCCTTTGAATTCCCTTTTTATAATTACGCTGATAATATTTGCTCTGATCATATTAATGACCAATATAATCATTATCTTTTATCATCGAAAGGAAAAAACCATCCCTCTGTTCATCATTACGATCCTGGTTATTGCCTTTGCCCTCAGCGGATATATCTCTTTTTATCGATGGCAGGTTTTCAATGATGATAGGGATGCTGTTCTGATCGCTTCATCAACAACCGGTTACAGTGGTCCTGCCGAAGATTATACCAATATCTTTCGTATCCATGAGGGGATGATCTTCAAAGTCAATAACTCTTCCGCTAACTGGAGTCAGATTACCTTACCCTCCGGAATCACCGGCTGGATCAGAAATGATACCTTTGTTAGAGTGAAAAGCTAAGCAAATCACTTCCGGGATACCTGATTGGAATATATCTGAGAGTTGAAATTAATAATGAACTATCACCGATCAATGAAGAGTTTCATTACTCTATCGAGAAAAAAAATCGTTGACAATAGTTCGCTAATCTTCTTTATGAAGATTAATGAATAAATCATAGTTAAAGAATAGTTCTCAAATTTGGGAGGTTACGATGAAATTTAAAAGTTTACTGGTCTTAGCGGTAATTACCCTACTAATTCTTACTGCCTGTTCTTCAAAGAAATCAGTAAAGCAGCCGGTATTGTCATTTACTCCGGAATGGTATGGATTGCAGGGCGATGATGAATTTGTTTATACTTACGGTCAGGCAGAGAAAGTAAGTCAGAACGCTTCCGAACAGGCAGCCTATGCAAATGCGATGCAAGAAGCAGCCCAATATGTGGAAGCTCATGTTCAGAGTTTATTAAAGAACTATACAGAAGAGGCGGGAGTAGAAGACCCGCAAGTCTTGGCTTTAACCAGTAGTGTAGCCCGGGTCATTGCCAATGCCAAATTTAGCGGAACCCAGATCTCCAAAAGAGAATCTTATGTAAAAGATGGTGGGAGATATCAGACCTTCGTCAGGGTAAATATCCCAAAAGATGAAGTTAATCGTAACTTAAGAA
>CAZSVG010000191.1:0-2640 GCA_964610195.1 uncultured Candidatus Cloacimonadota bacterium
ACCTTTTTTATAATCCTTCTTGACCAGGCTACAAAGCTAAGGGTCAGATACACGATGGAACTCTATGAATCTATCTCGGTTATCGGAAACTTTTTTCGATTGACTTTTGTTACCAACACCGGTGCTGCCTTTAGTTTTTCTTTAGGGAGTGACAATGTTAACAGAGTCTTTTTCATTCTAAGTTCTATCATAGCGATCATTATCTTTATTTACTTGCTGTCAAGGGAGAACAGAAGAATTCTTCAATACGGTTATGCTCTGATATTGGGTGGTGCTGTTGGTAATCTTATTGATCGCATAGCTTATGGTTATGTTGTTGATTTTTTTGATTTTAAGTTCTTCTCGTTTATCATGGAGAGATGGCCCGTCTTTAACATCGCTGACAGTGCTGTAGTTATAGCAGTAGTTTTACTTTTAATCGATATTTTTTTTCCGCTTGCCAAGAAAGCGGAAGTGAAACCAGATATTAATTTTCATACTATAGAGGAGAGTCTATGAAACATAAAAAGATAACAATTATCGCTTTTCTTATGATTGCCACAGCTGTTTTTAATCTGTTCGGACAAGGATTGGAAACTTTCGATAATTTCGATTATACCGGCACATCCTATGTTGATGGTTCATTCACCGGTAATAACGGGATTGTCTGGAACTATGTCCAGGTGACTAATCAGAGAGATTATCCTATTGATGGAACAGGAATGCTCTTACGTCGATCCGGTTCCGGAAGCACCGTGATATCAAATTCCATACCCGGTGGAATAGGTAATTTCTCCGTTCAATTGCGTAAAGCATATACATCAACGGGGGTGCGACAGGTTGAGCTCTTCATTAATGGAGTATCAAAGGGCACATCTTTGGAATTTGGAGAACAGAGTGGAGCTGATGATACGATCCATCTTTTTGAGGTAACTGATATCAATATTGAAGGTGACTTTACCCTTGAGATCAGACATATTACCGGTGGAGATCAAAACAGGCAGTTGGTTGTGGACAATATAACCTGGACCGGATATACAGGAAATGGGGTCCCAACTGTATCTACCCCCTCTTTCAGTCCCCCTGCCGGAACTTACTATGAACCAATCGCAGTTTCTATTACGACTCTCACAGAAGGGGCTGCTATTCATTATACAACTGATAATATTACCCCAACCGAGGAATCTCCTCTCTTTGATCCTCAAAATCCGATTCAACTTTCTCAGAATACTGTATTAAAAGCCAGAGCCTTCAAAGAGGAATGGAATCCCAGTATAACTGCGACAGCCAATTATACCTTTGTTCAAACAATTGAGGTCCCTAACATAGCAGCATTGAGAGGGAGTAATCCGGATGGCACTACCCTTTACCGGCTAACCGGGGAAGCCATTTTAACCTTCAAGCAAAGCTTTCGTAACCAGAAATATATCCAGGACGAGACATCAGCCATCCTGATTGATGATGATCCCGGTTTGATCACCACTAATTATAATATCGGAGACGGAATAGTAAATATTACGGGAACCCTGGGTTCATATGGGAATATGATGCAGTTTACTCCTGTTTCTGATCCGGGACCGGCAGTATCAACCGGTAATGTCATCTCTCCTGAAATAATTACAGCAGCTCAGTTTCAAGGGAATTATGCCACTTATGATGCCCAGCTCTTGACCATCAGAAATGTATCCTTTTTGGGAGCCAATGGAAGTGCTGTTTTCGAGAATGGGGTTGTTTATCAAATTACTGATGGGACTGCTACTATAGATTTCAGAGCAACTTTTTATAATGTCGATTATATCGGGACGGTTATTCCGACCGATACTGTAGATCTGACCGGTTTGGCTAATGCCCGTACTGCTCCCCCGGAAGGGTATTTTATATCTTCCCGGAGTCTCGCCGATTTTGCCGAAGTTGTTCCCGAGAATCAGGTCTTGACTCCAACATTCTCACCACCGGGAGGGCAATTCGCCGATCCGGTCAATGTATCGATAACCACTTTGACAGAAGATGCCTCTATTTATTATACAACTGATGGGACCAATCCGACTCAAAGTTCCAACCTTTATACCGGTCCGATTCTGTTGACCCAGAATACGACCCTCAAAGCAAGGGGATACAAAGCAGGAATGGAGCCGAGTTATATAGCATCAGCAACTTATCAGGTCGGATTTACTACTATCAGGGAAGTAAGAGATAATTTCGATTTCTATAATGGTCGGACAGTTACTATTCAAGGGGTTGTCACGGTCGGTTCAGGTAAAATTCATGCTACCCAGTTGAGAGCATTTATTCAGGATGAATCTGAACGTGGAATTATGATGTTCGATTACACTGCTGACAGTAATGTTCAAAGAGGACATCGCCTGGAAGTAACAGGAACGATAGGAAGTTATCAGGGCGTTATGCAGATTACCGATTTTTCTTATCAAATTCTGGAGACCGGGATTAACATCGAGCCTTTTATCATACCGCTCACTATCAATGAAGCCCAGAATTATCAGGTTTGGGAAGGAACGATGGTTGAAGTTAGCGGAGCATTGTATGAAAATCCCTATTATGCAGGTGGTGGGTATAATGTAAATATTGAAGACGATACCGGCAGACGTTTAACTGTTAGGGTTTGGGATAGTACCGGGATAAATGTATCAAGGCTGGTTCGTG
>CAZSVG010000192.1:0-2632 GCA_964610195.1 uncultured Candidatus Cloacimonadota bacterium
AGTTAATATTGATTTCGTAGGATTCGCTCTTAGTTTTCTTTATCGTTTTAATTTTTTTTGTGCTTCTTCTCATAGTGGATGAAAATCACACTTTTATTCATATAATAGCTGTTATCAATCATCAAACTATTTTAGAATAATACTTCAGCCCAGATACTGAGTGTGAAAATCTTCAGTTTTTCGTCCCTTCTCTTATCATGGGTATTTTCATAACTACTCTGTAATCCGCCTTTTATATTTCTGCTAAAGTTATAAGTCATTCGCGGAGTTATCGTATATTTTTCCGTATCCCGATCAACAATCGTATCCTGGATACCCTTATTGGAGCTTTTTGATCTCTCCCAGGAACCCCCTAATTCAGAGGTCAATTCATTGGTGATGGGCATCCTCTGCGGAAAGAAGGGAAGCTTGATTCCTTGCGGAGAACGGAAAGAATGGGCTAGATTGGCATTTAAGACAGTGTTTCGAGTTGTTTGAACGGCATCAAATGTCTCCCGATAAGTAATAGTCCTCGCCTCTGAGAAATTATAAGCAACTGTAGAAGTAATATTGGCCATCCAGTTTGCTTGCCATGATAATAAAGGGGAGAAACTAAATGTCTGTGATTTGGCAGTAGGAGTATCCCAATGTGGTTTATCCCAATCTATTGCGCCTCTAACCCTCTCAGTATAGGTATAGTTGCTGGTAAGTCTTGAACTGGTCAGAAATCTCTCTGCTCTGATAATTCTCTCAAAACCGGTAAGAGTGACTCTCACATTGGGAAAGACCGTAGTAATCTCTTTCTGACTGGCTGTAGAATAACGACGATCAACTGTATATGAATAATTCCAGGTAGTTGTCAGGTTGGTTAGAATGGGATATCCGGAAGCAGCGGTAAAAGTATCCCGGTTATTTTTCATATCTAATTCTTCACTTTCATCTTCGAACTGATTAGGGAACCCTAATTGATAAAGGAAGGAAGGTCTTGTTTCCCTTCTGGAATAGCGGCTGCCGTAACTATTATCATAGGTCAGATTGATATTATCAATTCTCGCTATATAGGTTAACACCCTAGCCCATAGTCTCTGTTCCTGAACTGCTTCTTCTTTTGTTTCCCCCTCTGGTGGTATTTTCTTATCATCTGGCTCTCCTCTTCTCATCTCTTCTTGTCGTTTAAGCTCATCCTGCCTTCTCAATTCTTCCTGTAGTTTTTTTTCTTCTTCTTCCTTTGCAAAGTCTGTTCTTCCAAAATCTCCCCTATACGGATCTTCAAATCCCCCGGGTTGTTGGAAATCTGATTTCTCCGGTTCGAAGAAACCTTTGTCATCCCATTCATCCATGGAATCGGAAGGAAAAGTTGGATCATCATAATAATAGTCTGTCGTGGTTGGTAGTTCACGATACCTGATACCATATTTGCTCATCAATCCGTTTAACAGATCACGATTTTTCAGAGTCAGATTTCCTCTGAAGTTTCGAGTCAGATTACCCTCATATTCATAGATATAATCCTCATCTGTTTCAAATCCCGGTAAACTCTGCTGGATTGGCCTCTGTCTATCATTATAACGAACACTTCCCGAAGCATTAAACGAGAATATTGATTGAAAATAATTGGGGGTGTAGTTGAGAGTTATATTCTGATCCCTTTCTGATTCTTTACCAAAGGGAATAACATCCCATAATCTATACTCTCTGGTTAAATCTCGTTTCTGAGTAAAACCGAGAACGCTTTTCAGGTCAGTGGTTAAGTCATAATTGATTGTCGTGGAAAGATTTAGCTCCTCTTTATCGATGGCATATCTGTCCGGTGACCATTTTACTGCAAGAGTATCAGGCAGGTTGGTATCCCAACGCCAGCGTCTAGGTTGTTCTGAGCGATAATTAACAGTATTGTTAAAAGTATAGGGGAAAAAATATACTGAGTAATTTGACCCCAACCTGAAACCCATTTTTTCTTTGGGTAGGGAAAGGTTATAGGTCAAGTTCCCGGTATAAATAAGAGTTGTATCAGCAGTAGTAGAGGTTAAGTTCTGGTTCATTCTGATATTACCGCGCAGTGATGTATTTCTGATCGTATATTGTAACCATTTACTACGAGGGGTTGTAGTCTGATTAAAAGAGAGTTCTGCGCTTTTACTCAGACTTTCTCTCTTTTCTCTTTCTTTCTCTAAGGGATCAGCAATGTCAGCTCTCAGGATATCCGAATTAGCTTTATACCGGGGAATACCATAAGATTGATTTCTCATCAGAGTTAAAGGTAGATTAAAACCCCACTCAGCCGGCAAGAATTTGTGCAAATTATAACGATTGGTAATATCAAAGGTTATTGATTCTTCATTGGAGAATGATCTGGTTCGTGTTGTACTGGTATTGAAGTTTTCCGAACGCCACACCAGCCCCATATTAAGGGTAGAAAAATCCGCAAAAGTAGTATTTAATGTAGTCCGGGCAGCAAAACCTATATCTTCAAAGGGGTCAGCAACCCTTATCTCATTTATATATAATCGCCCGTTGAAGCTTTGCATACCCTTATTGGCTAAACCGACTGCTATCTCTCGAATATTAGTGAGTGTAACCCTGTTCCCTCTTACTTTCAAATACAGGGAATCTGGTTCTCCACCAACAGTTATGGGTACTGCAATTTCATAAA
>CAZSVG010000193.1:0-2594 GCA_964610195.1 uncultured Candidatus Cloacimonadota bacterium
AGAAAAAAGTCCTGATCGGGAGGTTCTTAAATGCGAGTTATTGCCGGTCAAAAGAAAGGACACAAACTACTATCCCTTTCCGGTAAAAGAACCAGACCGACAACCGATTATGTGAAAGAGGCGATCTTCTCGATCATCTTTGACTGTTCAGATCTGAGGGTTCTCGATCTCTTTGCCGGGTCTGGTGCTCTGGGATTCGAAGCGTTAAGCAGGGGAGCCAGATCTCTCGAACTAGTTGATAGATCGGAAAAAGCGGTTCAGATTGTCAGAAAGAATATCAGTAAGCTGCAATACGAAGATAAAGCCAGAATCCACAAACAGAAAGCCGATACATTTATCAAAACGACAACCGATAAATACGATCTCGTATTACTCGATCCACCCTATGATAACGATTATGTCAACCCTTCACTGGAGGCGATCTATGATGCCGATATCCTGGAGAATGAGGGGATTATTGTTGTGGAGCATTCTCATCAGGAAAGTATTAAACCGGAATGGTTACCGAAAATAGTGAAACAGAAAAGATATGGTGATACCACAGTTACCATCTTAAAGAGATAAGAGATAGAGAATTGGAGGATAATTGTTAGAGATTTACAACACCCTGACCAGACGTAAAGAGATTTTTAAACCGATCAAACCAGAGCAAGTAGATATTTATGTCTGCGGTCCGACCACCTATAATTACTTTCATATCGGTAACGGTAGAGCATTTCTCTTTTTTGATGTGGTGAGAAACTACTTCCGTTTTCTGGGGATGAAGGTAAGTTATGTTCAGAATATAACCGATATTGACGATAAGATAATCAATCAGGCTATAGAAGAAAAGACTACTATTGAAGCGATATCAAGTAAGTATATCAGGGCATTCTTCGAAGACCTTAAAGCTTTGGAGATCAACAGAGCGACGTTGTATCCGAAGGCAACTGATTACATCTATCAAATGATCGATTTCATTGCAATTCTGGTTGAGAAAGGCCATGCCTACAACGTTGACGGGAATGTCTTCTTTTCGGTAAAATCATTGAAGCGTTATGGTCAGTTATCAGGAAAAAAGATCGATGATCTGATGGCTGGAGCGAGAGTAGAAAAGAATTCGAAGAAGAAACATCCCGGTGATTTTGTACTCTGGAAGCAGGGGAAAAGGGGTGAACCGCAATGGAAAAGTCCCTGGGGTAAAGGACGACCAGGCTGGCATACCGAATGTGTGGTCATGTCACACGATATTTTTAAAGATACTTTTGATATACATTGCGGTGGGACTGATCTTATCTTTCCTCATCATGAAAATGAGATCGCTCAGGCTGAAGCTGCTACCGGTAAACGTCTGGCTAATTACTGGATGCATAACGGATTTATCAATATCGAAGGGGAGAAAATGTCCAAGAGTCTCGATAATTTCTTCACTGTGCGGGATGTTCTCAAGAAGTATCAAGCAGAAACTGTCAGACACTTTTATCTCGCCAAACACTATCGCAGCCCTATCGACTTCAATGAAGAAGCACTGCAGGATTCCCGAGCTGCGTTGAAGAAATTATATCAACCTTTCAGAGAATTTGATCGGCAAGAGTTGAGAAAAATCTATAGGATCAGAATAATTAACGAATATAAAGATGAATTTATCAGGATGATGAATGATGATTTCAATACCGCTCAGGCAATAGCATTACTCTTCGATATAACCAAAGCTTATAATAATGCAACTACTCCGGATGGTAAAAAGCAACTTCTTCAGACCTTGAAGAAATTAGGGAATGTCCTCGGTTTCTATCAAAAACTGGATATGAAATTAGGGAAAGAGGGTGCTACCGGAATCAGTAATGAACTGATCAATCTCCTGATCAATTACCGTGATAAATTCAAAGCAGAAAAAAACTGGCAATTAGCCGATATGATCAGAAACGATCTGAAAAAGATGGGCATCATCCTCCAGGATACACCCGAAGGAACAAAGTGGTTACCGGATGAATAGATTCTATCCGCTGTAGAGGAGTTTTTTGAATAGAGATTAAAGGGTTATATGATTTTACTATGCTTCAGAGGAATGAGAATTTGTGAGTCTTTAGTAAGATAAGATTTATCACTATATTTGCAGAGTGTTCCGTTTTTATCAATAAAAGATATCATTAAATCCAAGAGAGCTTCTTTAAAAGGTTAGGTGTTTATATAGCAAAAAAACTTGTAATAAGAGATGAAATTCTCTGAAAATAGTTGACATAAAAACATTGTATTATTTTCTGTCTCTTCAGTGTAAAATCAGGCTCGTAAAATGATTGAAAACACTCAGTTAGGTCTTTTAAGAGTCAGATTCTGGTTTATGTTGTGAAAAAAAGATGCCGATGTAGCTCAACGGTAGAGCAACTGATTTGTAATCAGTCGGTTGGGGGTTCGATTCCCTTCATCGGCTCCATGATAAAAGTGTGGGGAGAGGTTCCCGAGCGGCCAAAGGGAGCAGACTGTAAATCTGCCGGCGAAGCCTTCGGAGGTTCGAATCCTCCCCTCTCCACCATTTTTTAGGGTGCGGGAATAGCTCAGTTGGCTAGAGCATTAGCCTTCCAAGCTAAGGGTCGCGGGTTCGAATCCCGTTTCCC
>CAZSVG010000194.1:0-2594 GCA_964610195.1 uncultured Candidatus Cloacimonadota bacterium
ACGGGTGATATGAAGAGACCGGTGGAGATGGTGTCCTGGTTTGATACTATAGAATATTGTAACCGACTGAGCATAGCCGAGGGTTTACAGCCTGTTTACAGTTATGGCGAGTATGGAACAGATCCTGACAATTGGCCTGTCGAATGGAACAGCGCTAATGAAAATCATAACCTGGTATTTTGGGACAGGTCGGCTGAAGGGTATCGTCTTCCTACCGATATGGAATGGAGATTTGCCGCCCGTGGTGGTATACCGGCTCAGGATGCAGGGTCTTTCGAGGACAAATGGGCAGGAACAAATGATGAGGAAGTATTGGGAGATTACATTTGGTATGAAGCTAACTCCGGAGGGAGGCAAAACGGTACGACACATCCGGTAGGGATGAAATTACCTAATGAGTTGGGTCTTTATGATATGGGTGGCAATGTGATGAACTGGTGTTGGGATAATTTTGAAGGGACTGTTTTCCCGGAAGGGTTTTATCAAGATCCCACCGGACCGGAAAGAGGTGAAGGGAGAGTCAGTATTGGGGGGAGCAGCTTTATGTATGCAGAAGCATGTTCGATTGATAGTTGGCATATTACGGAGGCGACTGTGAAATGGTCTGATCTGGGGTTCCGGATTGCCAGATAAGTAATGCTGAATGCTGATTACTGAATTGAGAAGGAAAAGTTTGCGGAAGGGTAGCGAGATGAGGGGGCGAAGAGGTGAGAGGGCGAAAGGGCAAAAGTAATGATGAATGCTGAATTGAGAATAGAAAGCTGCCGGAGGATAGCAAATCCATTGGGAGGGATAGCAAGCCGGATTGCTGGCATCAGCAGTTTCAGTGAAGTTCTGTAATAAAAGAAAGGGTATTATCTAGAAACATCTCAATCAGACTTATCTTGACAAATCTTTGACAATAAGTGATAGAAAGCCGGTAACAAATCAGGTGGATTAGAAATGATTACAAAAAGATGGTGAAGAAGAGATAGGGGATATGGACAGATTAACGGTATATATGAAATATGGGAGAGCGGTTATATTGGTCATTCTCTGCTTTCTGTTATGGTTATTGCTGAGCAGGGAGGTGCATATCTGGTCTCTGGCAGCAGGAATCATCTTCTCCATTCTGGCAGCCCTCTATTCCTATGCGGTCTTCTTCGAGAAAGAGCATTTCTACCGGAGCGATCTATTGATCAGGGTGGAATTTCTGATCATTTATGCCCTGATGTTGATCATTCAGAGTTATCTGGCAAGCTTTGAACTGATCTACCGGATTATCAGTGGAAAATACAACCCGGGAATGGTAAGGATCAGGATCCGGCTCAGATCAAGTATCGGAAAGGCGTTTTTAGCCAATACGATCTCCATGATCCCGGGGACATTATCAGTCTGGCTGGAAGGGAGTCATCTCTTCGTTCATTGGTTCGACAAGAAGAGTGATCATAACATCGAAGCGGGGAGTATGATCAAACAGGATTTCGAAAAATTATTACAGAGAATATTCGGATGAACTGGGTGTTATACGTTTTACTGGCCATGCTCCCGGCAGTACTATACAGGCTGATCAGAGGACCTTTGCTGGAAGACCGGTTACTGGCGCTGAATGTGGTGGCGGTCCTGATCATTTTGATCATGTGTTTTCATTCACTGATCTATGGTCAGAGCTTTTATCTTGATATTGCATTGGTATATGCCCTACTCTCTTTCTCGGAGATCCTGGCGATAGTCAAATTCAGTCATCTCAGAGTAGATGAAGGAAATAATGAGGTAAATTCAGTAACGACGGATCTACCGGCAGGGGAGCAGGTCTGATGATAGCGCTCTTCTTTATTGTTGTTGGTCTGATCATCATGCTCTTCGGGATCATTGGCATGATCATCCTCCCCGATTTCCTGCTCAGGATCCATTCCTCCACCAAATGCGGAGTAACGGGGGCAATCAATATCCTGATCGGGTTCATGATCTATTCCCGGGATCTCGATTTCGTGCTCAGGATGGGGTTGATCATCCTCTTTCTCTTCTTCACAGCGCCGATCATAGCCCATACTCTGGCAGTATTTTTTATGCAGAGAAGAAATATCGACATGGAGAAAGAAGAATGAACATCGCTCTGGGCATGATCCATATTCTGATGTTGATGGCAACGATCCTGGTGGTCTTTTCCAAGAAGCTGCTCCATTCATTGATTTTTCTCTCTCTCTTTAGCATGTTGCTCGCTTTGAAGTATCTGACTTTACGAGCACCTGATGTGGCAATAACGGAAGCAGCTCTCGGAACCGGTTTGGCAACTGTAGTCTATTTAGTGGCGATAAGAAAAACAAGGAGAAAATAAATGGTAGAATTACTTTCATACTTCACGGAAGACGATATTCTGGAATTTTCCGAATTTGATGATAGCAAAGTCAACAAAGCACTGGTCAAGCATTGTCTGAAGGAATATGACGAGGCAACTCAGGAGAAGGGGATCAAGCTTCTGGGGGTAAAGAAGAACGCTAAGAATATAGATCTAAAAAAAGGGTTCGCCCTCACCCATATCAGATTCGACGGGGTGGAAGACATCAAGATGGCAATCGGACTCGTCGGGAAAATGGCGAATTTCGGGAAACAGA
>CAZSVG010000195.1:0-2538 GCA_964610195.1 uncultured Candidatus Cloacimonadota bacterium
CTACTATACCCATTTTGTCATCTCGAGCGAAGTCGAGAGATCTCCTCTTGGTCTGCAATAAAACAGGTGAAGAGATCTCTCCATTCCGCTGCGCTCCAGTCGAGATGACAAGGAAGAGTGTTTTGCTCCAGTCGAGATGACAAGGAAGAGTGCTTTGCTCCAGTCGAGATGACAAAAAAGCAAAGAGATAAGTGTATGGAACTAAGAGCAAAAAATAGTAGGAGAAGAGCAAGAAGAAAAAAGAGTGTTTTGCTCCAGTTGAGATAATAAAGGAGTGTGTATTGGTTTAAGTCTGGATGGCATGCAAATATAAACTGCTCGGGTCAAAATGACTATTAGCGCGAAACAAAAACGATTTATAATAAAACTTTAGGGAGAGTAAGATGAAAAGAGTACTTTTAATAATGGGTGTGATCATATTAATCTGCAGCAACGTCTTGGGACAAACAGCAATTCCTCCCCCCCTGGGAGATGGAACAGCAGATAATCCATACCAGATTGCTACCCTGGGAAACCTCTACTGGATAGCGGCCAGTGATGATGTTGTTAATAACCCCAATCAAGCCATCCGGTGGTCAAGTCACTATATTCAGACTGATGATATCGATGCCTCAGAAACAGTTAACTGGTTTTTGGGAACAGGTTGGAGTCCGATCGGGAATTACGTCGGACTGGACCAGACAAATTACCCTTTTGCCGGTTCTTATAATGGTTCTGGCAATGTTATTACCGACTTACATATCAACCGGCCAGGGTTCAACTATCGAGGTTTATTCGGTTTTACTGATGGAGCAACTATTTCCAATCTAGGCCTGGTAGATGTCAACATGGCTTGTAATAATCACTCCGGAGCTCTGGTGGGACGTAATGAAAATTCCATTGTGAGAAGCTGTTTTGCTACCGGCGAAGTGAATGGTAGCAGTAGTATCGGTGGTTTGATAGGATACAACGTAACATCCAATGTCAGTGACAGCTATACTGATATAGTCATCAACGGCGATTTTTACGTGGGCGGATTAATAGGACACAGTTTTTTGACTTCCATAACAGTTGATAGTTACACTGCCGGAACAGTTAGTGGCAGCGAGTGCTCCGGGGGCTTGATCGGGAATCTGAATAATTCAACAGTTAATAACTGTTCCAGTTCGGCGAATGTCAATGGTAGTATGCGAGTAGGTGGTTTAGTTGGATACAATTTTTCATCAACGATTATCAATAGTAATAGTTCCGGCAATGTGAACGGATATGAGCGTGTTGGTGGTCTGGCAGGATGGAGTTATCAATCCTCAATTGTTTCCAATTGTTATTCAACCGCTTCTGTAGCTGCCACCCGTTTAGTTGGTGGTTTGGTTGGAAATAATCATGTTAATTCTATTATCATCGACAGTTATAGTACGGGTAATGTAAGCAGCACTAATTATGGCGCGGGGGGGCTGGTGGGGACCAATACCAATAATTCCACCGTAGCGAACAGTTATAGTCATAGTAATGTTGAAGGGGTGGAAGCGGTCGGTGGTCTTGCCGGTTCGAGCGGAGGTCAAATCAGCGACTGCTTCAGTACGGGTACAGTCATTGGTGAAGAGTCTGTTGGTGGTTTCGTGGGGTATGTTTACACAACTACGATAGAAAACTGTTACAGCTTAAGCGATGTAAGCGGTGAATACTCTGTCGGAGGGTTGATTGGCAAGATCCAGGATACTGATATTATCAATAGTCATTATAACTATGAAATCTCATTGATCAATGATCAGCATGTCATCACAATTGGAGCCCTGGACAATATCATGTTCACGACCTGGATCGATAACGATCTGACTTTGAATATTGATGATTATCTCGATTCTGACAGTGTGAATTATCTTATCTCTTCAGTTGACGATCTAAAGATGATAAGTGCTTTTGGTCAATTAAGTGATTGTAGTTATTTGCTTACTTCTGACCTCGATCTGGTAAATTATCCCGGATTGTATATTCCCTATTTCAGGGGTGAGTTTGACGGAAACAATTATATAATTGCAAATCTAACCCTGACAATGAGCGAACAATTATCATACCTCGGTTTATTCGGGATGACCAAAGGTGCTTTGATCGAGAACTGCTATCTTATTAACGCTGAGGTAACCGGATCTTTTGCTATCGCTGGTTTAGTGGGATACAATCTTCAGAGTTCAGTCAGTAATAGTTCCAGCACTGGCTCAATTACCGGTATTTACGGAGTTGGTGGCTTGATGGGGTTTAATGATGGATCGGATACTTCAAACTGTTTCAGTAAGGGTAGTGTTACCGGGACCGAATATGTTGGCGGCCTGATCGGAGCTAATGGCAGCTCTCACTTGAACAACAGTTACAGTACGAGCAGTGTCTATGGAAGTTATCGTTATGTTGGCGGTCTGGTGGGAAGAAACTCTAACACTTCCATAATCAATTGTTACAGCACAGGACCTGTAACAGGAACTAATAACTTCATCGGTGGTTTAGTTGGTTCGGGGGCTAATCCTGTTAATAATAATAATTACTGGAACATTGAGACCAGTGGTC
>CAZSVG010000196.1:0-2537 GCA_964610195.1 uncultured Candidatus Cloacimonadota bacterium
TTGTAAAGGGTGACCTCATGTTGACTATTCCCCGGAGCAGCATTAAAACACCACCAATGACAAACACAAATCCACTAACCCGGTGCGTTTTATGCCAGTTCCTATCAGAGGTCAATGTCCAGGGAGTTCTCACTCCTGCGATGAAATTAGATGGTATCTTGGGAAGAAGATTACCAAGAAAGATAAATAATAATCCGATAAGGATGAAGATCGATTTTTCCCTGTTCAAGTATGGAAATCCTACCGCTAGAAGTAACATATAGAGATGCATAATCATCATGAAAAAACTCAATACCAGCGCCAGTTTAGGTAATATTAGATCAAACCGTTCAGAATTTCTTTTATATCGAGGAGAAAATTGGGAGAATAAAATAAACACGACTAATATCAGCGCATTAAATCCCCAGAAAAACCAGAGACCAAAATCACGACCCGCTTCACTGTCAATCTCTCCCCGATAATTCCAATGTATCGGAATTCTTCCCTCGGTTCCTATCATGCCACTGAAATATAATACTATCGCCAAGTGGATTATTATTACTACAATGGACCACTTAAAAAGCTTGGTTTTAACCATAAACATCTCCTCCTTTTATATCTGATCCTTCAGGAATGCCATAAAGAATTCCAGGATCTCTTCAAATATACTGGTATTTAATGAATATTCAATGTATTGTCCCCTTTTATTTGAGAAAACCAATCCTGCATTTTTCAAGATTTTAAGATGTTCACTGATAGCCGGCTTGGATATATCAAACTCATCTGCTATCTCACCAGCGGTCATTTCAACATTCTTGCGTAACAGTTTGATGATCTTTCTGCGATTTACATCCGATAACGCTTTAAAAACATTATCATTATTCATTCTCACCTACCAAAACTATTTAACTATTTATCTAAATATTTAAACGCCCGACCCCTGTCAAGAACTTTCGCTCATTTTTTATTAATCATGTGTCTATGCTGTAAAAATCTACCTTTAGACCAGAAGTTTCAGCAACTATTACTCAGGTTAATTAATGAGCAACTCTATAGTCGGCTCAGGCCGACTATAGAGTTGCTCATTAATTAACCATTGTTATCAGTCATAAAAAGATTGCATTTATTGATAGACAGAATTGCATTATCTTAAGTCCAAAGTTGCTTCTAAATACTTTTTTTCTTGCTTTATGCCTATAATATAATAGATTATCATTGATTTTGAAAGTAGTGGCAAGAGAGGAGGTTTTTGATGATAATGGAGTATTGGATAAGTCAACAGGGAGCAGTAATAGAAATCGAAGATCATCCGGTAAAAACGATTGTCAAAGATCCTCAATTATTTGGTTACACGATTGATGAGATGCAGATCATATATGCTAAATATAGCGATGCTAATGAAATGAATGGTGAGGCAACAAAGACGATCATCTCTGATCTTGTAGAAAAGGGGTGGATATATTGTCACCGGCGTAATATTGAAGGTGATTGGTTAGCAAATGTTAACAAGCTCGATAAAATCACCCGCTTCAATCTTCAAATCTGGGCACAATACCTCAAAAGTAAGAATTTAATTACTCTCGATCAGAATTTACGGATTTATCGTCGATATAGAGATTTAAAATCCAAGCGGACTTTTGAACAGATATTGGATGGTAATTTCTTTGATTAATCTTCCTTGCTTTTATTAGAAGTAAAACCGTTGCCATTGCCATCGATGTTTCTGCGAAGACGACCAATAGTTTTCAAGATAAATCCGAGAAAGCTCCGGTCTCTGGCAGCAATAGTCGTTTTAATTTTTTCCATATCCATTCCGATATCAACATTCAAGGACATCGATTTGCGGATTCCCAATAACTGAGAAGGGTATACGGATCGGTGCCCGGTCATCAAAAAACTGATGATACAGGCGAGAGCAGCATAAGGGGCAATAGTTGGCCCAAAAAGTTCCACTGCCATAATACTGGATGCAATTGGAGTATTGGTAGCTCCAGCCAGGAGAGCAACCAACCCGATAGCGCTAAATGTCTGGATATCAAGATTGAATAACTGAGCAAAAGCTGCACCGGCAGCTGTTCCGATAAAGAAGATGGGGGTAATAACCCCCCCGCTCCCTCCAAAACTGAGTGTTATAGCAGTGAAGAGGCCTTTAGCCAGAAAAGCATACCAGATTATTCTTTCTCCATGGAGAGTATTCTCTATTGTGGCTGTCCCCAGACCGAGAAACATCTCAGAAGAGAATAAGTAAACCAAACCGATCAGAAGGAGACCTCCGATCAACCCCTTGAAGGGTTCCCAGATCTTTATCTTAATTGCCAAATTATGAAACAGATGAACAATTTCAATAAAATAGAGTGAACATAACCCGAAAAAGATCCCTGCTCCAACAACGATGAAGAACAGATAATGATTAAACAGAGGCGATATGGGAATATGATTGTAATAATAATGAATACCAAGGAAGTTTGCAACCTGAAAAGAGATTACCCCCGCTACAAAAGAGGGGAACAGATCCTCGTGAATAATAATCCCGGCAACAAGAACTTCCAAACCAAAAA
>CAZSVG010000197.1:0-2508 GCA_964610195.1 uncultured Candidatus Cloacimonadota bacterium
GGTAAAATCAAAAGCTTTGATTAGATCAAAACCATCTGTACATCTGGCTTCACAAATATAATCATTATCCTTTCTCTTGATCATCAGAACAGGAATCTTGAATAAATATGAGATATAATTAGCTGCCCAGCCAAGAAAAACAAATGGGATATCATCTTTTTCATCACAATAGAGATAAAAATACTGATCTTCCTGGGGTAAATTCTGATCGATAAATTTCTTCACCTGATAAAGAGCATTTTCATACTCAATTTTTTTTGGTAGTAATTTGGCTATAAGTTCTCTTTTTTTATAGACCGGTGCTAATAGTAAATAGAGGGCCAAATTTTCTCCACCCTCTTCCCTACCGTTGTTGAATAACTTGATTACATTGGTTATGAAAGCCATTTTGGAAAAATAATCATCTCTCACCTGATTGTAGTTTGGACAGAGCATCAGGGTCGCATCGTCCAGGGTAAACCATCTCTGGAGAGCAATTTTACATAATATTCGATTTACTCCGGTCATCGGAGCTTTATCGGCAATAGAGCCAATAGCTGCCCAGAGAATATAATTTTCCGGCAGTTCAACCTGCAACTGGTCAGCCATAGCTTTGACCAGAAAGTATGTAACCCCGACCCCGGCAAGCATATCGTAAGGATAGGGACAATCTCTCTGTTTGGGATTAACAATGGCAAAAGCATCCGGGAGAGCTTCCGGTACGATATGGTGATCAGTAATAATCGTATCACAACCCATTTTGTTCAGAGCATCAACCCCTTCAATTGAGGTAATACCTCCATCAACAGTCACTACAAGTTTGTGTCCTTCTTCTCTGACCTTCTGGATAAACATACTCTGAATCCCATGATGTTCCTGCATTCGGTTAGGAATGTAATAATAGTGGGATTGGGATCCAATATGACTCAAGAAGTCAAAGAGAATATAGGTACTGGTAATCCCATCAAGATCATCGTGGCCGAATATAATGATTTTTTCTCTGTTTCTGACCCCTTTAATAATCCTTTTAGCTGCTACCAGAAGGTTTTTCATCACCTTTTCATCAGGGATAGAGAATCCGTAATGATCGTATAGCTCCGTCTCCCCAAAATCATAAAAATCGATATTCCCCTTCTTGTGCCGTAAAAGTTCTTTTAACGTTAAAGAACCTCTCTCCGCTACATGCCACTCCATAACTATCGGTAACCCTCAAACTCAGCTTCCGGTATCTCCCGAGGCTCTATCCTCTTAGGTCTGCTGCGGAAAAAATCAAATCCTGATAAACCGATCCCGAAAAGAACCTGCTTATCCTGATATCCGTTTTGATCGGCATCACCGCGGATCATGTATTTTAGCGAAAAATCGAGCTGGCTGTTAGGTGACTGTAAAGGCAATGTAAAACCAAATGTAAATCCGGTTTCGGTTAAATCGTTACCACCTGCTTGAAAGGGGAGGGTGCGATAGTAGCCACCACCCCGAAGGGGGATTTTTTGATACCATTTTTCATGACCCCAGTAAGGTTCATAAGCCAGGCCAAGACCCAATTTATAAGTATCAGCAGGATCATCATAATAATCATTACTGCTCCAGATTTCATACTCCAGATCAGAGGTTAACCGATAGTTATCAGAAATTCTATAGGCTGTACCGATTCCGATCTTATGAGGTAATTCAAAATTGCTATCCCCGAGATCAAAAACTGAATGAACAGAAACCAATTCCGTTTTCCCCTCCATCAAAACCCCATATCTGTACATGGCTCCGATAGAAAAACTCCCCATACTCTTATTGATCCCGACTGTTAAACCGGGACTACCAAATGTTTCATTGAATTCGTACCTGGGATTAATAAAATTGCCGGCTCCAGTATACTCCTGTGACCAGGCTCTGAAACGGTGTCCCAGATAATAATCTATAGAGAATCCGCTATTGATCAGTTTGTGTTTATAGGCATAGAAAAAAGAACCCTTATAAATATATGAACGGACTTTGGTTATCTCGGTATAACTGTAATCTAAATCATCTGTTACCCAGCTCTGATCATAGAGATACACATCAGTATTGCCAGATAATATTGGTGCAAAATCAAAGCCTATGCGGTGCCTTTTTAAAGGAACGGTCATATTGAAATAGGGAAAATGCAGCCCGTCTAAACGGAAATCATTATCCTGGCTGTCATAATAATAATAACTACCATAAAGAATCCCGGTCGAAAAATAGACCTGATTGAGAGTAGTAGACAGGGATGGGTTTTGATACCCAGTATTTTTTCGGAAAACATCGCCGATTCCGGTCTCTCCCATTCCGGCACCATATATGTCAGAGTTATTTTCCTGGTTGGGAAAGCCGTAAAAAGAAAAAACTGAATTGGCATGTAACCCTGAGAGAGTTAGAAAAGTCATAATTATTATTGCTGTGATTATCTTATCCGACATAATTTTCATCCACTGATATTTTTTTACTCTCTCCAAAAAAAATGTACTCCGGTAGTTGTCAATCTTTTGCTCTCAGCAGACCTTTCTGTTGAGA
>CAZSVG010000198.1:0-2485 GCA_964610195.1 uncultured Candidatus Cloacimonadota bacterium
ACCAAAATGATAAGCACCCTCGATGAAGCAATTCATTTTGCTTCAGAACACTCAGGATGACATAATATGGTAAATTGACTTAATATCACTTCTACTACCTACCATTGTCACCCTGAGTGATTTCCGGGCTTTTCCTTGCTTCGCCTTCCGGAAATCGTATCGAAGGGTAAACTATTCTCACTTCCATCATCAATCCCCAATTTTGTCACCCTGAGTGATTTCCGGGCTTTTCCTTGCTTCACTTTCCGGAAATCGTATCGAAGGGTAAACCAGAACAGCACTAATAACGATAGTGATCCGGTTTATATGGTCCATTAATCGATATTCCGATATACTCTGCCTGCTCGGGGGTCAATTTCGTCAAATGTACCCCGATCTTTTCCAGATGCAGTCTGGCTACCTCTTCATCGAGGATCTTGGGTAGAGTATAAACTCCAATCTCATACCTCTTCTGCCATAACTCTATCTGAGCGAGCACCTGATTGGTAAAAGAATTACTCATCACGAATGATGGGTGTCCGGTAGCATTACCCAGATTGACCAGTCTCCCTTCCGACAGGAGTATTATTGCCTTCCCGTTCGGGAGGTGAATGAGATCGACCTGTGGCTTGATGTTCTCTTTATTAACCCCATCCAGAGCATAAAGTTCATCAACCTGGATCTCATTATCGAAATGTCCGATATTACAGAGAATTGTATTATTCTTCATTTTCAGGATATGCTCAACGGTGACAACATCTCGATTACCCGTAGCCGTTACAACAATATCAGCTTTGGCTACTACTTCCTCAAGTCTCCTTACTTCATACCCCTCCATAGCTGCCTGCAGGGCACAGATCGGATCGATTTCGGTGACGATCACTCTCGCTCCGAACCCTCGCATGGACTGGGCACAACCTTTGCCAACATCTCCATAACCACAAATAATAACCACTTTCCCGGCTACCATAATATCGGTTCCTCTCTTAATCCCGTCAGCTAAAGATTCTCTACAACCATATAGATTATCAAATTTTGATTTAGTTACCGAATCGTTAACATTGATTGCCGGGATGAGGAGCTTCTTATCTTTCAACATCCGGTATAATCTGTTAACTCCGGTTGTGGTCTCTTCGCTTACCCCGTTGATATTCTCAACAATCTTATGCCATCTTTGAGGATCCTCTTTTAATCCCTCTATCAGAAGTTTCTCCAGGATAGCCTTTTCTTTATCGGAAGTATCAATAACCGGTAGTTTACCGGATTTCCGATATTCTTCTTCCAGCTCATAGCCAAGATGAATGGCAAGAGTTGCATCTCCCCCATCGTCAACAATCAGATCAGGTCCGCTTCCATCCGGGAAGATCAATGCCTGTAGCGTGCACCACCAGTATTCTTCTAAATTCTCACCCTTCCAGGCAAAGACGGGCACACTCCTCTCCGCCATAGCAGCAGCTGCATGATCCTGGGTAGAATAGATATTACAACTTGCCCATCTTACCTGAGCCCCCAATTGAGTCAGAGTCTCAATCAAAACAGCTGTCTGAATGGTCATATGGAGACTGCCGCTGATTTTGGCACCGTTTAACGGTTTATTATCACCATATTTCTCTCTGAGCGCTATCAAACCTGGCATCTCGATTTCTGCCAGACTTATTTCCTGCCTGCCGAATCGGGCTAATTGCAAATCTTTAACCTTATAATCCATATTGTCTATCCATCCATTTTACTTGTTCATGATGAGACGATATTTGTAGTCTTTCAGAATAATCGTTGTCAACAATAAAAACAGGGGCAATTAAATAATTGCCCCCGGATGTCTATTCTTTTATCTATCGCCGCGATCTTTTCTGTAATTATCGCGTCGGTCACTTCTCTGTCTGTTACCCTGGGAACCTCGATCTCTATCCCTACGGTCTCTATCGTAACGGGGTCGATCCCCTCCTGAACGATTGGAATCATAGATCTGAGACCTTCCTTCACCCGGTGGGGGTAAGTTTGTGCCATAGGATTCGTTTCCAGCCACACCTTTCATGGTTAGCTGGATCTTACCACGGTCAGATCCGGTATATTTGACTTTTACTATATCACCGACTTTCACAAAATCATGAGCACTTTCGACTCTTGAGTAATGGAGCTGTGAAACATGAACCAGACCTTCTTTATAGCCGCCCATAAATTTGACAAAGGCTCCAAACGGCTCTACTCTGCTGACTACCCCTTCATAGATCTCCCCCATTTCCGGTTCATCAGTAAGTTCCTTGATCTTCTTTCGCGCTTTCTCAATAGCAAAACCATCAGGAGAGCTGATATTAACAGTCCCGTCATCAGAAATATCGATGGCGACTTTTGTTTCTTCAATGATTGATTTGATCATCTTCCCACCCGGTCCAATGATCGTGCCGATCTTATCGACATCAACCTTGAAAGTCTCGATGCGAGGAGCAAATTTAGATACTTCCTCACGCGCCTCAGAAATGGTATCTTTCATGATATTGATAATATG
>CAZSVG010000199.1:0-2482 GCA_964610195.1 uncultured Candidatus Cloacimonadota bacterium
ATATTTCAGAGTATCCGGACAATAAAAGAAAAATGATCCTCGCTACGCTTGGAGAATTAAGTTTTTTAATAACCGAATATGATCAGGCTGCTGATTACTTTCTGCAGGTAAAAGAACTGGAGTTAATAACTTCAGCAATACTCTCTATCGATGAAAGTCAGGAAAATGATCAAGATTTGAATACATTTATTGATAACTTGATCCTCAAAGGATTTGATCTACTAAAGGGGGAATATTTGCATGCTAGATTAAATATTGCCAATAATCAGATCACTGAGGGCCTTACTCTCCTGAATAGAATAATTGAAGAAAAACCAGATGATGATGAATTATTGATTAGTATCGCTGTTCTCTATCTTGAAAATGATTTACCCCAAAGGGCAGAAGCTGCTCTTTCTAATTTAGATAATTCAGCTTTTGACCCCTATAGTTTTATTGCCAGCTACTATTACGTTACCGGTAAAGATTCTCTGGCCATTGATTACTATTCCAAAGCTATAGAAAAAAGCGATCTTCCTCCATCTGAAGCTTTTTTGACGTTAGCCTCGCTTTTTGAAAAAAGAAAGGATCATGACAAAGAAATGATGATCATGGAAAAGGCAGTTCTATTATACCCCGAAGACCCTCTGATCCTTAATTGGCTAGGATATTCTCTTACTATTCATACAGAAAGATATGATGAAGCAAAAAAATTGTTATTAAAAGCCATCTCGTTAGAACCTGACAGCTATTATATCCAGGATAGCATTTCCTGGTTATATTATAAACTGGAAGACTACGAAAAAGCCCTCAGTTATATGGAGGAAATAATTGTTAATGGTGTGCAAGACAGTGTTGTTGCTTATCATATAGGGATGATATTTTATAAGTTGTCACAAATAGATCATGCCAGAAATTATCTCTCTCAGGCTATCGAATTAAATACCGACGAAGATTACAAATTGAGAGCTGAAGAAAAGTTAAAGGAGTTGGAAACAGATTATGAAAAATAGATTTATCTTCAATAGACAGAGCAAATTCATTTTTGTTCTGGGATTGTTATGTCTGATAATAGGATACTTGTTTATGGCAAAAGGGGATATAAATGTGTCTCCGATTCTTTTGGTTATTGCATACGTGATCCTTTTCCCCTTGGCGATTTTAATCGGTATTGTTAAAAAGCCCGTAAATAAAGATCAGGATTAGATCGCTTAATCATGAATGATCGTTATTTATCCGAAGAATTGATCGCCAAGATCGACAAATTCAAATTAAGAGCCCGTCTTATTGTGGAGGGTTTTATAATCGGTTTGCATAAATCACCATATCACGGATTCAGTGTTGAATTTTCGGATCATCGGCAATATAATCCGGGAGACTCGATCAAAAATGTCGACTGGAAGGTTTATGGTAAAACCAATCGCTATTATATCAGGCGCTACGAAGAAGAAACCAACCTTAAATCATATATCCTGGTCGATCACAGCAAATCAATGGGGTATACATCGGGAACAATGAGTAAATTGGAGTATGCCAAAGCATTGGCATCATCCCTCTCCTATTTGATGATAAACCAACAGGATGCCTCCGGCCTTCTTACCTTTACCGATAAGATAACCTCATTTATCCCACCCAGGTCTGTCAAATCGTATCTAAATGTCCTGCTAACCCAAATTCACAATCTGGAAGCTGAAGATAAAACCAGAACTGCTGAAGTTCTCCATAATTTAGCAGAGAGAATTAATAAAAGGGGACTGATCATTCTTGTCTCCGATCTTATTGACGATCCTGACAGCATTTTGACTGGATTGCAACATTTCCGTCATAAAAAAAATGAAGTTATCGTTTTCCATATTCAGGATAAGCAGGAATATCTCTTTGATTTCAAGTTAGAAACTGAATTTATCGATTCCGAGACAGGCGAGAAATTGACCGTTAATCCCTGGTTGATAAAAAAAGATTATCTGCAGGAATATAACAATAACATCGAGTATTTGAAAAAAAAGTGTTTTGAAGCCAGAATTGAATATAATCCTATTACGACTGAAACGCCGTATGATCAGGTACTACTCCAGTATCTATTAAAAAGAGCAAAATTACTCTGATTATCGTTTCGAACTTAATGGTCTAAATTATCTTTTTTGTGCTATCTCTCGACCTTTATCCATTGCTTTCAAATTAATGCTTACTACATCCTCACCTTTACGACTGAAGATAAACTTTATCCCCTCCTGAAATTTCTCATAGGGTAAATCGATAAATTCTGATATAGCCCCGAGCATAATCATATTCATGGCTCTGGGTGCTCCCATTTCCTTGGCTATAACATCAGCATCGATTAAAATATTACGTGGTAATTTTGCTATTTCTGAAAGCAATTTTTCTTTATCAGGGTATGTAGCTGTATTTATAAATGGAGTTGTATTTGTAACCAGCCACCCGTCAGGAGCCAGGAAAGGTATATAACGTAAAGATTCCATCGGTTCTACCGAAACAATAATGT
>CAZSVG010000200.1:0-2468 GCA_964610195.1 uncultured Candidatus Cloacimonadota bacterium
TTTTCCTGCTCCAATTACGGGAATCGTATCGAAGGATCAGGGATCACTGACTGAAGTCCAAGGTAAAAAACTGCACAGACTGAAGTCTATGCTACAAAAAAATGTCATCCTGAGTGTTCTGCACCAAAATGAATTGCTTCATTGAGTGTGCCCATCATTTTGGTGCAGAATGTATCGAAGGATTTATTAAAGAATTCAGGAATTCTGGAAGCTGTAAGGTTTTCCTAAATATGCTCTAACTATAAAGGACTAAATAGAAGTATAAAATATTTACACATATATGACAAACCCTCAAAAAACCATAAAATACGAAAGAATACTGATAAAAACTATTGAGACGGTTTTTTACTCCGTCTCAATAGAAATACTACCATTAGCCTTTATATTTTGTTTACTTAACTACCATCACCCTGCGGTTGATCAGTTCATCTCCGGATTTCAATCTAACCAAATAGATCCCGCTACCTACCTGTTTACCACTGTTTTCTTTCATGTCCCAGGTGAGCGTATATCTCTGTTGCCCTGACAATTGAGGTTTGAACACCTTCAACAATTGTCCTTTGATATTAAAGATCTCGATCTGGATCTTTTCTGTGTTTTTCTTCACAGAAAAATCTATATTCAAAGTTTGATTACCCCGTAATCCCGGATTATTCAGAACAAATGGGTTGGGATAGATCTTCATATCAAAAACATTCAACATCAGATCTTCATCAACTGAAGAGGTTATCTGGTAATCATTAATGATCACTTCACCCGGTTGATGACCTATTTTGTAGAGCTTCACTTTTAGGGTCAGAGAACTTTCAATCAGGATCGGTTCACTATATATCTGACCTTCACAAGTAGGTTCTGTATCGTCTATGGTATAGAAGATTACCACCTCAGGGTCATCACTTTCAATCTGAACCTCAATCGGGTCGGGATATTCTCCAGCCGGTGGATCGATAACCGGAGCATCCGGTGCCGGATTGATCACAATGTTTAAAGCCTGGGAAGGATTAGATTCCCCCAGATCATATACAGCTGTAACATAATAGGAATGATCTCCTGTATCAGTTATCGGGACGTCAAACTCGCAATCTACCAATAGACTGGTATTGGCCAGACTATAATCTGCCGGCTGCCCAACCGATTTATAAACATTATATCCCAAAAGCTCCAACAGAGTTTCGTCATATTCATCCTGATCCCAGGTAAGATGAACTGCACCAAGTTCCATTTCATGTACCAGATCTATCGGGACAACCAATCTCGGAGTTATCGGGGGAAAGGTTATGTCATCAATCCAGACTGCATCCTGTCCAGATGCATATCCGGGGTCTTTCATATATAGCCAGCGAAATGTATAAGTCCCCGGACTCGTTATGGGATAGCTCTCCAGAGTCCAGTCAGATTCACCGGACCACTGTCCTACTATTGTTGTGTTGATGAAAAAACGTAAGAAATCGTAATTCTCTTCGGTCGATGTCTTGCGGTAGAATGAGATTATTCCAGGTTCCAATACTTCCAGAGTAATAAAGAGGGTAGTCAATGAACTATCACCAACCTGTCCGCTTCTGGCGGAGTAAGAGCCACTAAACGATTGACTGGATGTAACATACCAATCCTGAGCAGTTCCCGAGTTGGAGAGTAACCAGTTAAAACTGGAAAAATCTCCGGTTTCAAAGTCTTCACTGACCGGTAAACCGGTTGTGAAAGACCAGACATTACCTGCTGTCTGACCATTATCATTCATGGCATCGACACGCCAGTAATATGTTGTTGAATAATTTAGTTGTTCAGTTACCTGATAAAAACGATCGACCGTAAGATAATTATTAACGATATTGGTTGGTGGATTATCTGTCCCCAGATAAAGAAAATAAACAGAAGCTCCTCCCCCATTCGACCAACTTAATTGTGGCATTAGAGGAACATCAGTAGCTTCATCGGCAGGGATCGGATTGATCGGCGGATTTGGGGGATTGTCAGCAGTAACTACATTGATAGAGGCGAGAGCATCTATCCGGCCTGAACCATAAGTATTACTTTTATTCGTACTGAGTGGTAAAGCGTTCTCCTCTAAGATCTGGGAAATATCTTCCGGGGTGAGAGTAAAATCTTTGGAGATCAACAGCGCCATGACCCCGGCAGCGTTGGGAGTGGCCATGGAAGTTCCACTCATTAACGTATATCCGGTATTGTTATTATGTCTCAGTGATTTGACATTAACACCGGGAGCCACCACATCGGGTCGGATCAAACCTATTCCCGGATTGTAAGGATAATCGTTGTATAAAGATACCCCTTGCCAGGTTACTGGTCCTCGACTGGAAAAATTGGCAATTGTATCTGATGAATCTGTTGCTCCGATACATATTACGGCAGATAAACCACCGGTCAGAGTCTGATCCGGATGTAACCAGGGTGGTGGACAATCACCGGGAGTTCTAACATTATCGGGAATGGGATAAGAATACTGTTGA
>CAZSVG010000201.1:0-2467 GCA_964610195.1 uncultured Candidatus Cloacimonadota bacterium
CTGTTGCCGTAGAAATTGATTCTTCTGACCGCAATCTTCTCCCCTTCATCGATAATGATATCAAGATTAACCCTGTTACCTGGGAGCTCAGAAACTTCATAATCAACAGCAGCAAAATTATAACCAACTTTCTTGTATTCATCAAGAATCCGGTTACGATTCTCTACCAGAAGAAAAGGAGCCAGATAGTTACCGGTTCTGATTGTAAGAATCTCGTCGAGTTTGGAATTCCTGATCCTCCTGTTTCCTTCGTAATTGATCCGTTCAACAATTGGGAACTCTTCTACTTCTATGATCAATTTCAAACCGCCGGTTATCGACTCCTTCTTGATTTGAATTCTGTCGAAAACCCCAAGCTGATTGAGATTTCTGATCGCTGATGCTATTCTATCTTCAGATAGATTAGAACCTATTTCTATATTAGTTGTAGCTAAGATCAGAGCTGATTCTATGTTTCTATTCCCTGAAACCTGCACTTCCAGGATCAGATTTGTGGTGGTAGTTGTCTGGCTTAGCAAATTTCCAGCAATCAGCAATATACCGATAAGTATTATAATCCTGGAATATCTTAACATCAATTGTCCTCCAATATATTCCTCTTCTCTCTATAACCTAATAACTCCGTAAAAATATCCTATAGAGGATACTTTTTACCAAATATTAAAGCCCTTATCTATCGTAAAGCTTTTTTATCTATCAAATTCGATTAACCCCTCTGTTATCCCAACCACAATTTTTCGAAACAACCGCCAACATTCTTTTTCCCTTGATTAGAGATATTTCCGAAATCATAAAACAAAAAGTTTTGTTTCATGTTCTATGATTCTGTCATTATGACAAGCTTTTAAAGATTGGTAAACTTTTACCCGGTAAAATTTGACCGGTGGGTAATTATTTATCATGAATTGGCAAGAGCAGAAAGAAACATTAATCGACTATCTTTCACTTATCCTATTATATATCTCATTGCTTAACTTATAATTACAGACCAAAGAGGATTTTTTTTGATTGGATAACATCTCATCCCTCGATATCTACTATGTTGGCACAAAAATTGCACAATATTCTTTAATGAAGCTTAAAAAAGTATCATTAATTAAGACAAATTACGCGGAGGTTTATATGAAAAAATTGGTATGGGGAATCTTGATTCTCTCTATTATGATGATCGGGACATCTCTTTTAGCTCAGATACCAGTCTGGGATGATACAGTAATAACCGAATTGAGTGGGAATACCAACGAAAAGGCAATATCTAAAAGAGCTATCCAGATAGCTCCCGATAACACTGTCCATGTGGCTTATTATCAAAACGTCAACAATAATTGGCAACTGTTTTATACCTATCGTGACATGGAAGATACCTGGTCTACTCCAGAACTTATTCCAGCAGCCACCACATATATTAATGATATATGTTTGATCTTATCACCAATTCAAGATGATATTAAACTGTACGGTACTTCCGGACAGACCCTTTATGAATTCAGCCGTAGTGATACAGGTGACTGGACAACTCAGGAAATTTCTACTGGCACCTACAATATCTTCAATATTGATACTACAATAGATATCGAAGGAAATGTTCATCTTGTTGGCATATCAACCAATGCTGATGTTGAACCGAAGCTAATCTATGTAACTGATTTTTCCGGCACCTGGACTTATGATCTTCTGGAGGATGGTTGGCTGGGGGAATTCGGTACGGGAGCATCACCTGTAATAGCAGCTAATCATGATGGTATTGTTGTGATTGCTTATCGTGGTGGAACCTATGGTGAATACCATATCCATTTAGCCCAAAATGAAATTGCCGGAGAATTTGATTGGAATTACGAAATTATTACTACTCCCAATGCTAATGATCTATCCTGTGATGTCATCATTGCAGACAACACTATTCATTTAGCTCATTCCGGACAGGATGGATTTGGCTTTCCCTGGAGAACTTATTACAGCAAACGCCATATTAACAGTAATGTCTGGACTATACCACAGTTAGTGAGCGGCACCCTCTCTCTTGTAGACCCCACAATAGTAATTGACCATGAAGATAATCTTCATCTGGTTATGGTCGAAGTGGATGGAAATTTCATGACCGGTCTGATTTTTTACAGCACGAATGTCTCCGGGAATTGGGTTGTCAGTAATCCCTTTGGGGACGGTGTTTATGAGTATCCCACCCTGCAGCTTGATCCTGCAGGAAATTTCCAACTCCTCTATATCTATTTCCATTATGATGGTGGAATGGCATATGGAGTAATTCATAAAGGAGCCCCTTTTGAAAGGTTGTTACCGAGACCGGAAAATCTGCAAGCAACTATTGAAGGATTCAATGTCCTTTTAAGCTGGGATAGTCCCGAAATACCGGATCAGTTCTCAGATCTGGTGTTGGAAGGATATAATATCTATCGTCAATCTTTTGGAGCAGGTCCTTTTGAACAGATGAACGATGAGATCATCACAG
>CAZSVG010000202.1:0-2465 GCA_964610195.1 uncultured Candidatus Cloacimonadota bacterium
TGGATATTCTGACTGGCATGTCCAACCTCCATATGGGTGTATCTGACCCCCCGATCACCATAACGATCGGTAAGTCTTTCGAAAACGGCTGCAATGATAACGACAAAGGCTCCGTTCCTCACAGAAGCTTGACGAAGAGCAGCTGCTGAAAGCTCGGTTCTTAGATCGTTCTGGTGTATTTTGACCAGATGATGTTCCTGAGGAACATAATGATATAGACCGGATGAGATTCCTTCCACATTGCCAATGGCAACATAAACTTCCAGAGGAAACCTTGCCCCTGCAGATGGAGCAGTTCGATAACCCCTCTCCTCCTGAGTAATTCCCTGAGCAGACCAGAGGATCTGACTGACCGTCTGGAGATTGAGCGGTTCATCTTTGTATATTCTCACCGATCGTCTGCTCTGAAGAGCTTTTTCAATCGAGAAATCACTGTCCAGAGCGGGTTGTGGAAGGGTTACTATCTCCTTAGAGACTGAAGTATGGGCTCTTTCTTCCTGAACACATGATAGAGTCAAGGGAGTGGTAAGAAGGATTAATAATGCGGTTAGGATTATAGGATAAATTGTTGATTTGCTGGTTATCATGGTTCCTCCTTGATTTTTTTGTCAATGAGTGTCCAGATAAGGTAAATATGAAGGTTTTCTGAACTCTTTAATGATCGACCTTAGTTCTTAGATTAGACTGGTCGGTCACCGGGTTTCTTGCTTGTAGATACAAATACCCTGTGAAGCAGAAGAAAAACCATTTCACAGGGTATAGATTGATTATTTTTTTCCTACAGCGCTTTTGAACTCTTTGGAAAACTTAAAGGTCGGAACTTTTCTGGCCGGGATATTGACTTTTTCACCGGTACGGGGATTGCGAGCGACAGTCTTCTTCCTGTCTTTTGCTTTCATAGTACCAAACCCCCTGATCTCAATATGTTTCCCGTCAATAATACTCTCTTTCACGGTCTCCAGAAAGGCATCAACAATAGTTGCTATATCATCTCTCACGAAACCGGTCTTTTCCGATATTACCTGAACGATATCCGCTTTAGTCATCTTTCCTCCTAAAATATTCTTTTTACTTATCTTATGCTTTATTCATTGTCAGTGACGTTAAGTTGTCTCTTCTCAGGGCTTCAATTGCCGGTACAACTTAATTACTTACTATGTTTAAACTTAGTTAGTTACTAATCGTTACAAATTATTTTTACTCATTATTTTAGTCAAGACAAGATGGCATTTTTCTTGGAGTTAGTAACAATGAAGAGTAATTGGGTTTATTAATCAACCTTATATTGGAGAAGTTCAACTTTGTTATCGGTCATCAGTAGATAGGAACTGTTTGATACCCAATCCCCGGTATTGACATAGATAGATCCATTGAGCTCTTTTCGTTTCGGGTTATGAGAGTGACCGAGAACAATCAGGTCATAAGTTGAAGCCAGAGATTCGGCAAACCTGTCGAGACCAAGTGATCGCCTGTTACTTTGTTTTTCTGGTATCGAATTCCTGGCTCTACTTGTCCTGGAGAGCATTTTTCCGAGCTTAAGAGCTATTTCGGGGTGCAGGATGGAGAAGAGAAAACGGGTGATAGAATGACGGAGAATGGTCCGAAAAATTCGATACCGACGATCATTCATAGTATAAAGATCACCATGCGAAACGAAAATCTTCTTATTGTTTATAATCTCTTCGAAATTATCCTGATATACTTCACAATTGAGATATGATTGGAGAAAGTCTCCAAACCAGAAGTCATGATTACCGGCAATGAAGATCAACCGGCAACCTGCTTCTTTCAGGTCAGCCAGTTTTTTCAGTAGCGGGAAGTATCCTTTGATAATAGTATTACCCCAGTCATACCAGAGATCAAAGATATCACCGGCCATGATCAGGATATCAGCATGGTTAATTAAAGAATCTATAAATCTGACTACTTTTTCGGATCGTTGTTTTTCGTCTTCATTTTGAGGTGAAAAACTGAGATGAAAGTCGGAGACAATATAAACTCGCACTCGAGATTCTCCATCTTACTGAGTAGTAATAAAATAAAGAATATTAGTGCCCATTCTGAAAGCCTCTTCACTCACTTCAGGGGGATTATCATGAGCATCTGACCAGCCGTCACTGATATTGGTTTCATAGGTATACAAGACCATTAAGCGTCCCGTATCATCAAAAATCCCAAATGCCTGAGGTCGCTTTCCATCATGTTCATGGATCTTGGGAATTCCCTGAGGAAAAGAGAAATAGCAATGAAATAAGGGATGAGAAGCCGGTAATTCGATCATCTCTCTATCAGGAAATACTTTTCTGATCTCCCTTCGAAATGCTTCATCCATACCATAATCATCATCGGCATAAAGAAAACCACCTTTTAAAAGATAATCCCTGAGATTTCTGACATCCCGTTCCGAGAAACTGATGTTACCGTGTCCGGTCATGAAAATAAAGGGATGATCGAAAAGGTTGGCT
>CAZSVG010000203.1:0-2458 GCA_964610195.1 uncultured Candidatus Cloacimonadota bacterium
AAAATTAGAAAAACCTCCCAAAAAATTTTTTTAAAAGGAGTAAGAAAATGAGAAAAAATAAAGGAATTACTTTGATTATGATAATAATGCTGTTTTTTACTGTATGTTCCTCATTTGCCCTGGGACAGACCAATAAAATTGTTATGGGTTCTAAACTATTTAATGAACAATACATCTTATCACATATGATTGCCCACCTTATGAGAGATGCAGGTTATGAGGCAGAGGTTAAAACCGCCCTGGGGGGCACTATGGTCAATTACGAAGCTTTGAAACAGGGAAATATTGATGCCTATATCGAATACACCGGAACCGCCTATAATGTGATTTTAAAATTGCCTGCATTGGAACATTGGAATCCTGAACAGGTCTACCAGCAAGTAGAAGAAGGCCTGTTAGAGCAGGACGAGATTTCTATCGCCGCCAGAATTGGTTTTAGTAATGATTACGCTATAGCGCTACAAGAAAGTTGGGTGGAAGAAAATGATATTCAGAAAATGAGTGATTTGGCACCTTATGCAACTAATCTAAGCCTGGCCACTGATCCTGAATTTGCTTCCCGACCAGACGGTTTACCACAGATTGATAAAATCTATGGCTTTACCTTTGGCAGAATCAGGCAAATGCAACCAACCTTAATGTATGAAGCAATCAAAAACAATCAGGTTGATGCTATCGGAGCTTATACCACAGATGCCCGGGTTGACCTCTATGATTTAGCTATTGTAGAAGATGATCAGGGTGCTCTGCCTCCCTATGATGCCATTATTATTGTACGAAAAGAATTCATTGAAAATGAAGAACTGATGAAAATTTTTAAAGTCTTAGAAGACCGGATTGACACTGGAACCATGCGGCAACTGAATAAACTGTATGATATTGATAAAAAAGAGGCAGCCGATATCGCTCGAGATTACCTGCTAGAACAAGGGCTTATCAACTAATCAAATCTTATTGGTAAAAAAGGAATCATATGACTTCTTCTCATCATTTTTTTAAAAAGATTAAAGAGATCAACATTGATAGTGTAACAAAAAAATATGGTTCTATTACAGCAGTAAAAGAAGTATCCCTGGAGATACAGGGAGGAGAACTTCTGATTCTGTTGGGTCCCAGTGGTTGCGGAAAAACCACTCTTCTGCGTATGATTAATCGGCTGGTGGAAATCGATGAAGGAAATATATCGATTAATGGCCAAGATATCCAGGATTTTAACCCGGTTCTGCTTCGTAAAAATATCGGCTATGTCATTCAGCAAATTGGTCTATTTCCACATATGACTGTAAAAGAAAACATTGGTCTGGTACCTAAACTGGAAGGTTGGAGTGAAAAAGAAATAACCGGGAAAGTAAGAGATTTATTGGAACTGGTTTCACTCCCGCCTGATCAATTTATAAATCGCAGACCAAAACAGCTCAGCGGTGGACAACAACAGCGCATAGGATTAGCACGGGCTATGGTTATGGATTCACCTTTATTGTTAATGGATGAGCCTTTTGGTGCCCTGGATCCAATCTTGAGAAAGCAATTGCAGGAAGAGTTTATCAGCATCAAGGAAAAACTGCAAAGAACCATCATTTTTGTGACCCATGACATTGAAGAAGCCTTTCGCCTTGGTGACCGGATTGCTATCCTAAAAGACGGGCAGCTCATTCAACTGGCTACTAAAAATGAATTACTGGTTAATCCAGCCAATGATTTTATCTCTGATATTGTAGACTCCAAGCAAAAATTCAGGCATCTGGATAATTTAACCGTACAGGATATGATGCTCCCTTTAGAAGAAAAGTATATCTTTCGGGTAAGCCAGACAGCTGAATCTGCCATTAAAAAAATGCGGGATGCTGAAATTGAATTCGGAATCGTTTTAGAAAATCATGAATATAGGGGAACAATTACACTCAATCAGTTATATGCTAACCCGGATAAAATATTGGGTAAATTATCTTTGGAGGTACCATTATTCCATCCGGATGAATCAGTTGCTGTGGCAATGGATGTGATGAAAAAGAACAATCAATTTATTGGCGTCGTAAAGAAAAATAAACCAGAAGGCATTCTTCTTGCTGATGAACTTCTATCAAGATTAATATAACAAGGTTGATTTAATATGATAGCACAGGTATGGAAAACGCAGCAATTAACAATAAAAACAGTTGAACATCTTTCAATGGTTTTTATGGCATTGCTGTTCATCATTATTATTGGGGTAACCATCGGTGTCTTCCTTTATAATAAAAAGAATTTATCGGACATTGTCTTAAATATACTAAATGTAATTGAGACAATACCGGAATTAGTTTTACTGGTTATCTTAATGCCTTTTTTTGGTATCGGCTTCAAACCTACCCTGGTAGCATCTATCCTCTATTCTATCTTGCCGGTTGCCAGGAATACTTATGTAGGATTAACCCAGGTTGACAGGCAATACCTGGAAAGTGCCCGGGCAATGGGGCTG
>CAZSVG010000204.1:0-2456 GCA_964610195.1 uncultured Candidatus Cloacimonadota bacterium
GGATTCTCTTCAGGATGATGATGCCAGCATTTATCGGGGTTTTCAAACCTTCTGGCGAAATGTTTTTGACACTATCATCCGGAGTATGGATATGGAATGAGCCCTTCCCTCCGAATCTGGCTATGCTGATTCCGGGAAGTTCCAATCTGGCAAAGGGCATCTGATCACTGCTGTAGATATCGAGTGCATGACTTATACAATAATTGGCCTCTCTCAAGATCCCATCCGAATAGCCGAGAAGCTCTTTGGAACCGGTTACAACTACCCGGTTAGCACCGATCGGGTCTCCCGAGACGTCGATATTAACGATCAGAGAACCTTTCTTAATTACTTCCTCTTCGTTGCTGGCAACATAATGCTGGCTTCCCAGAAGCCCCATCTCTTCTCCGGAGAAGAAGATCAACCGTAAATTTCTCTTCGGTTGGTTATTTACAAAATACTCGGCGATCTTCAAGAGTGATACCGTACCACCAGCATTATCAGAAGCTCCCGGTGAACGTGCCACACTGTCATAGTGGGCTACCAGATATGTATAATTATCATCAGGATCATAACCTGCAATGTCAGTAATGATGTTAGCCGCTTTCTTGGCTTTAACCTTTTGTTTAATATCCAGAACGGCCTCTTTACCGTGATATTTGCTTAACTTAATCCCATCATTATAACTGATGGTAGCTGAATTCACAAAACCGTCTTGATAGGTCTTTTGGCGATGTGACCAGCTTGGTGCTTGACGAAGAGGGGTGCCTATTGCTATAAATGCTGCCAGTTCCTGCTCTTTGATGTATTCTTGAATATTGCGACTGTAACCATAGGAGAGGACTATCTTTCCTTTATATTTACCCTTATTGTATTTCAGTACTTCAGAATTTTCCAGAAATAGAAGTTCTCCCTTAACACGACAGTCGGTATTAAGGCCATAAGGGATAACTTCGAAATTCCTGTTGGCTATTTTCAACAGGCCTTGCCCGGTATCAAAAGCGTTCAGTTCAAATTCGTCCTTTCTGGCTTTCAAACCAAGGGATTTAAGGTGGGAGATAATAATAGCAGCCCCTTTTTTTTCATTATCACTTCCAGCCAGTCTCTCGAAAGCGAGTTCCTTGATTACATTGTAGGGATTGATCTTCATACCGTTTTTCTCCTTTATTATTCGATAGTAAAAATATCTTCTGGCAATTCAACATTAAAGAGAACTTCTGTAAAGTCAGTTTCTGAAAGGAGGTTACCAAATTCATCTCTGCTGACTACTCTTACAGGATAGAGAATCCCGTCAATTTCGTCATAGGTTTCGTAAATCCTATAAACTGTAGTCAAGCCCTGCCAGCCAATTGTCTCCTGGATCGTTTGATAGGGGAGCATAGTCTCCTTATCAAGGAAAAGAAGAAATTGATTGTATTGATCTCTGAAAGAGAGGATATAGAACGACTTATCAGATATCTGCCTTTCTTCTACCAGATAGATCAGAAATTCTTCCTGATAGTTTTTAGCCAAAGCGATAGGATTGGAGCGGAGATTATTGAGTAGATCATCGGCAAGTTCAGGAGGCAAGGGCATTTTACGTCCCGGAAAATACATGATGGCCTTATTATGATTATAAATCATGGATAGTGGACCGCGGGGAGTGGAAATCATCTGATTGATTTTGTCCGGGAACTCCAGATAGGCTGTTATTTCAACGGTTGATTTTTCATCTTCCCGATATTCTGTGGTAATGCCTGACATTTTCATGTTGTTGATGTTATCAACATTACCCATCTTCTGCAAATATCTCTCAAAAAGAGCTTCCCCCATCTGCTGCCTCTGGGCATCTGGTACAGTTGTATCCTGACTTGGTCTTGGGATGGTGATATCAATCAGATTTACTTCTCCCAGGCTGCTGAGTGGTCTCTCAAACTGCTCTGCATTCCCAACCGCAAGAATGATAAAATGTTCCGGAAAGAGATATTCATTGGCGACCCGGTGAATATCCTCAACCGACACCTCATCCAATCTATCTCTTACTTGCTCCAGAAAGTCCAGAGGGTAGTTCCAGAATTTATAATTCAACTGGCGACGGACAATCTCTTCCGGAGTATCATAATTGAAGACAAAAGAATTCAGAAAACTCTCTTTGGCAAAAGCGAGTTCTTCCTCGGTAATATACTCATTCTGTAGTTTGTTGACTTCATCTATCATAGCCTCAATAGCGGTGATGGTTTTATCGGAAACGGTCTGTGACATCAGATAAAAAACACCGGGGAAATCATAATAGACCGAATAATAAGCTTGAGGTGCATATGCTAATCCCAATTGATTGCGGATCCTCTGATATATTCTACCGGTAAAGGAACCTCCAATAACGCTGTTTAATAGTAGCATGGGAACATAATCGGGATGTCTTTGAGTCATTTCAGTTATATGACCGATAGTAATCCAGGTCTGTTGAGCATCTTCTCGGGGGATTAAGTTTACGGAAG
>CAZSVG010000205.1:0-2447 GCA_964610195.1 uncultured Candidatus Cloacimonadota bacterium
CTAAATATATGTTGAGGGGTGAGCTGGTTCCTGATGAGTATATCTTTCCTCTGATAGAAAAGATTCTTCAATCTGATGCCAGAGGGATCATCTTTGACGGTTTCCCCAGAACAATCAAACAAGCAGAATTCATGGAAGAGCGTATCCCTGTTAATTATGCCATATTCTTTGATCTGGATGATGATATTGCAATGAAAAGACTGACAGCACGAAGAGTCTGTAGGAATTGTAATCAAGATTATAATTTACTCTTAAAACCCCCGAAGGATAATGGCAATTGTGATAACTGTGGAGGAGAATTAGTCCAGAGAAATGATGATCATCAAGAAGCAATCCAGCGTCGGATAGACATTTTTCATGAACAGACGAAACCATTAATAGACTTCTTTCAGGAAAGAGACAAATTAGTCCGTATCGAAGCGTCAGCTAAACCGGAAGAAATTTATAACCAGCTCATCAATAGAATCAAACTCCAGAAATAGAAACTGCTTTATATGATGCAACCCAAATCAGGTCATTGGCAGATATTTAGACAGATCAGTAATCTGACTAATAATATACTTACTATCTATGCTGGATTGAATATCCTGTTGTTGGTCTTGCTTAATTATCTGAACCGGTTTGACTTTTTCCCCCTGATAAATATTGTATATACTCGCATAACAGTCTATCTGTTGATAGTGAATTTTCTAAGTGGGATAATCAGTAACAGGTTTTCCATTCTCAGTTTGAGAAGCCGGATTCCTGATATAGTAATTATCCTGTTAGGTTTGAGTTTTACTGATCAAACTTACATATTTCAACTGCTCCTAATCGGTAGACAGATATTAATTAATCTCCAATACCAGGCAAAAAAATATACTACTCTGGAGAAATTCAGAAACCTGACCGATAATGCTGCCATTTTTGTTCTTCTGAGTTTTTTAATTACCATTTTTATCGGTACTCTCTTGCTACTCCTCCCCATTGCAACAACAGAAGGAAACAGCACAAATTTTGTCGGTGCTCTTTTTACTTCTACTTCTGCTACCTGCGTAACGGGTCTAATCGTTTATGATACCGGAACCCATTTTACCCTCTTTGGGCAGATCATTATCATCCTGCTTATTCAGGTCGGTGGTTTGGGAATAATGACCATATCAACTTCATTTGCCATTTTAACAGGTCAAAGGCTATCATTGAGGGGTGAGAGCATTATGCAAAATATTTTTGATGAACGGAGCCGGGTTGATATGTTTAGACTAATCAGGAATATTGTCCTCGTAACCCTGCTTTTCGAATTTATCGGAGCAATAATTCTATATTCTGTTTTTTCAGGCAGATACGAAACAACTGCTATGGCAGTTTTTTCCTCTATCTTTCATGCGATCTCGGCCTTTTGTAATGCCGGTTTTAGTCTCAATGCTGAGAGTTTTGTTGCCTACCGCAGTCATATCGGGGTCAATATCACTGTGATGTTGCTAATAATCTTTGGCGGACTGGGATTTTCGGTATTAGTGGATCTGAAAAGAAATTTACTAGTAAAGATCAGACCGGTGAGATTTTCATTACATACGAAGCTTGTCCTGATAACAACAATAGTTTTGATAGTTTTGGGGTTTATTCTTTATTTTATCGCAGAGTTTAATCATTCTATGGAGTCTTTTTCGCTGAAAGAGAGATTTTTTGCCTCCCTCTTTCAATCAATCACTACCCGCACTGCTGGATTTAATACCATCGACACAAATCAATTCAGCAAATCATCGGTCTTTATTTCATTGATCCTGATGTTTATAGGTGCCTCCCCGGGTTCTACCGGTGGTGGTATAAAAACAACCAGTTTTGCAATTATTATCCTCTCAGTTATTGCCATCCTGTCGAGTAATCGAGACGTTATTGTTTTCAAACGTAAAATATCAGATCGTCTCATTAAACGTATTATGGCTCTTATTGCTATCTCCATTCTGCTTCTCTTTATTATCCTATTTTTACTGATGCTGATTGAACCTTTTAGCTTTGAGCATCTCGTTTTTGAAGCTTTTTCAGCATTCGGGACTGTGGGTTTATCAATGGGAATTACCCCTTATCTCTCTCAGACAGGAAGGATCCTGATAACTATCCTGATGTATTTCGGTCGAATTGGACCGTTAACCTTTATTTATGCTCTCTCCAGAGCCAAAACCCAGACCGATTATATGTATTCGGAAGAAAAGATATCTGTCGGTTAAAAAATTGATATATTGACAAAGAATCATGTTGAAAGTAAGTTTCTTATTTAGATTTAGAGGAGTCAATTAAGATGAGAAAATTTGCCGTTATCGGTTTAGGAAAATTTGGATATACTGTGGCAACGACTCTATTTGAAAATGGAGCTGAAACCATTGCCATAGATAATGATGATAAGAAACTCGAGGAGTTGAGAGGTCGGGTTTCTGCTACCGTCAGAATGGATAGTACCGATGAGCAGT
>CAZSVG010000206.1:0-2446 GCA_964610195.1 uncultured Candidatus Cloacimonadota bacterium
ATCAGTTTCTTTAGCCGGAACAGCACCTACAGTTACCAATCCTTCAATTCCAAGAATCAGTAATACAAGCAATAGTTCTGCTTTCTTTACCACTGCCGGAAAAGAGAGCTATAGCAATGATAACAGAAATACCATAGGAACTCCGACAATCTTGAATCGTTTGGAGCAGAATCTTCGTAATAACAGATCTCTGGAAGGTTATGTTGTCTATAGATTCTTAAGTCAGAATCAGGGTGATGAAGACCTCTGGACTGAGTTATCAACTATCACAACACCAACAGATACTACCTACACTGACACAGAATGGCCGACTCTGTCACCCGGTGTTTACCAATATGGTATTAAAGCTATCTATACCAACAATGTTATGTCACCTCCGGCATTCTCTAATACACTTGAACATAGCATGAATGCCATGGTTACCATTAATTTGACCGCCAACTCCGGTGATCCGGTTGTAGGTGGGCAGGTAACCCTGACTAATAACGATATGAATCCGAATCATGTCTATACCATGACAGCTCCGGCAAGTGGTATTCTGGTCTTCCCGAACGTCTGGCGCGGAACTTATATGATCGAAGCTTCATTAGCTAATCATGAACCGTATGTAGCACACAACATTGATATTTTGACCGATACATTCATGTATACGATAGAAATGATCGAAGAATTACTTCCGGCAGAAGAGCTTACCTATGAGCTTTTTGATGATAACAATGTAACTCTGAACTGGCTTGCTCCGGGTTCAACTCAACTTGACCCGATCATGCTCAGACAGCATTCCAATGATCCTCAGAATGCCTATTATCAGTCCTATGGTACTGGTTATGGGGTAGTCTTCAACTTAGCCGATTATCCGGGAGCTACCTTACATCATCTAGATTTCCGTCATAGCCCCTGGGGTATCAATGGAACCTGGCAATATAAGATTCACGTAGTCAACTGGGCTACCTTTACTACTATTCAGGAGATCGGACCACTATCAACCACACTTAATAATGGCTGGGAAATGGATATTGATCTGAATCAGATAGCCGGGACCGGCGGTATGATGGGTATCATGATCGAAGCAATGAGTAACAGTCCTACCGATGCCTATCCCTGTTTTGATGCTGATAATGACTTGCAAGGTTACTCTGCACAAGCTCCAATTACTGACTGGAGTGGCTATACAATGTCTACTATTGGGGACTTCCTGATTGACCTCTGGATAGTTCCTGCCGGTAGAGGTGAGTTAGTTCAGGCAGATAAGCTACCAATCAGTAAGATCCGTAATACAGAGACACTACGTGATCAAGAAGCTAACCGTGCCTTTGTCGGTTACAAAGTAGTAAGAAATGATGTCGTATTGGTAGAGAATCTGACCGATTTGACCTACACAGATAGCAATGTTCCCAACGGAACATATGTCTATGGTGTTATGGCTCAATATACATCAGGTGATGCTGAACCCATCGAAACCGAACCAATAACCATTCTGAGTGCTGATGATGAACAGACCCTCTTACCGATGGTAACCGCATTGAAAGGAAACTATCCGAACCCCTTCAATCCTGACACCAATATCTCCTTCAGCCTGCATGAAAATGCTCTTGTTGTTATCGAGATCTATAATGTCAGAGGTCAGAAAGTTAGAACTCTGGTCAATACCGAGATGGAAGCTGGTAATCACTCTGTAGTATGGAATGGTCGCACAGATCAGAATAGAGAAGCAGGAAGTGGTATCTTCTTCTATCGTATGAAAGCAGGAACATTTACTTCTACCAGAAAAATGATCCTGATGAAATAATCAACCTAACATCCGATATCTATGGGGAGCAATTTTCTTGCTCCCCTTTTTTTATTTTTTTTCTTAGGATCTACAATATGTTCAGGAATGAAAAACAGTAAAAATAAAGATTGACATAATTAGTGGCATTTATTACAAAATATACAAATCTTTTTCCAGCTTTGATCGTATTGATTCGAAATAGTTTTAGGTTACAGGGGAAGATTTATGAAGCAGATTTTGATTATTAATCTTAAGGCAAGCCCAAGGTGTGTTGTGAATATGATAATTTCGTATAACAAACATGCTGGTCTTTATTATAAATAATGATCAGCATAATCAATCCCTTTTGTCTATAATATGTTAAACAATATCGAACAATTATCTTGATAACTCATAACTAAGAGGAGAGATTTATGAAGTCCAAATTCTTAAAAGCAATGTTGGTTTGTATGGTAATAGGAATGACTGCCTTACTTAGTGGGCAGACTGTTACCATTGATTTAGGGACTGGAACCGAAACAAATACAACCTCAGGAGCAGCACCGATCAATATCTGGTATCGCAGTTTAAGATCACAGACTGTGTATACAGCAGCTGAGTTGAATGCTGCCGGGATAGTGGGACCGGCTGCCCTGCAACAAGTAGGTTATTATGTCACCGCTTCACCACTGTACG
>CAZSVG010000207.1:0-2444 GCA_964610195.1 uncultured Candidatus Cloacimonadota bacterium
TAATCGGGATATAACCAGAATGGGTAAGATCGGCCAATATCTGATTGATAATGAGCAACAGAGAAAGAAGATGATCATCATCTGTTATGATCATCATCCGAATTCGGAAACAGATCTGGTTAGTGACTATGCTCATATCGACCAGACCGGTGCCTGTACAACAATTATGCTCGATTTCCTGCAAAATGCCGGAATCCAGATCAGTCCCTTCTATGCTTCGATCTTTGCGCTCGGGATCTATGAAGATACAGGAAATTTCGTTAATGCCAATATTACTGCCAAAGACTTCGCAGCCGTTTCATATCTCTTCTCATTGGGGGCATCCCTTAACCTGATCAGGGAGTTTCTCCCCAAAGATTTTACACCGCGGCAGCTTAAGCTGATCAATCAGATGATCGGAATCTGTGAGACCATAGCAATCAAAGGGATCGAGATTGCCTTTATTGAGATTGAAACAGAAGGGTTTCAGGACGATATTGCGTATCTCTTACAGACTGTTAAAGCGAGCCAGAATCTCAAACTGCTCTTCTGTATCTGTTACCGAGAAGACAAAGTCCAGGTGATAGCGAGGAACGATTATGACTTTATCTATCTCGATAAATTGATGCAATCTTTAGGTGGTGGTGGACATAAATCGGCTGCTTTTGCTTCTTTTGCCAGGGATAAACAGACTGATGTCAAAAAGGTCATTATTGAATTATTGGAACAACAGGTACTCGATTATGGAACAGCCGGAGATATCATGACCATCCCTGTAGATCTGGTGAAACCGGACATGAAAGTCAATGCTGCCAGAGAGTTTTTACTCAGTAAACATTACAGCACCCTCGTCATCGGAGAAATGGGTAAAGTAAAGGGAATATTAACGAAAAAGGATATCAGCCGGGCTATCCATCAAAAGATGGGAGAGATGCCCGTTGAAAGCTGTATGTCGACCAATGTTATTACAGTCAAAAAGAATGAATCGATCTATACAGTCTATAAAACAATGGTCGATTTTAATATCGGCAGAATACCGGTCATAGACGGACATGGATTGGTCAGGGGGATCATAACCAGGAGCGATCTGCTCCATTATCATTTCCATTTCATGTACAGACAACAGGAGACACCGGTGGATTTCGACAATGTAAAAGGATTGATGCTGAAAAGTCTTCCTGCTGAGGTAATCGATCTGCTCAAACAGGCAGGTCATGTTGCAGCATCGATGGGGATGAGAGCTTATGTTGTCGGTGGGTTTGTCAGAGACCTGATAATGCAACGATATAATTATGATGTTGACATTGTGGTTGAGGGTGATGGATTACTCTTTGCCAATGAGTTTACCAACCGTTTTGGAAAGAGAATGAAACCGTTCCCGCAATTCGGGACTGCCTATGTCGTTTTGAAAAGTGGTCGTAAGATAGACGTGGCAACAGCCAGAACAGAGTATTATGTAGGATCTGGCAGTCTGCCGGAAGTTGAGTATTCCAGTATTAGAAATGATCTTTACCGGCGTGATTTCACGATCAACAGCCTGGCAGTTTGTATTAATCCCAAGCAATTTGGAGTCTTACTCGATTATTTCGGTGGCCGGAGAGATATCAGACTGGGGGTGATCAAAGTTCTCAATAATATGAGTTTTATTGAAGACCCGATTAGAATTTTAAGAGCTATCCGTTTTGAACAACGGTTCGGCTTTACTATTGAGGATAAGACATTACACCTCCTAACCGGTAGCCTGAAACAGAAAAGTCTGAAAAATGTCTCGGTGGAAAGGATCAGAACAGAACTTGTAGTTTCTTGTAAAAAAGGGGCTGCCGACAGTTTTTTCTTCCGGCTGGAAGAGTTGGGGATCCTCAAACATATCAATATCAACCTGGTTTTTAATACCCGAAAGAGGGAGATTTGTCAAAGGATCCATGAATTTTCCATCTGGTATGCGAATAGTTTTCCAACCGAAGAAATCGAGGTCTGGTTCTGTTATCATCTCGCTTTACTGGAGGAGCTTAGTCTCCGCATTCGTCTGAAAATAGCTGCCCAGTTGAAATACTCCAATGCCTTTATGGAGATGATAAAGAAAACTGTCCGGTTTATTGAATATTATTTATCTGATCTGAAAAGGTTAAACGATGATGGAGAGATCGGTCTGCTGCTCAGAATCTTGAATGTGGAATCGATCATCTATTTAACCGCTTACTCTGATAGTCCCACGATAAAAGAGAAAATTGTCCGCTATCTGACCAGGAGTCGCTTTATTATAACAGAATTGAAGGGTAACGATCTGATCGATCTTGGTATCCCGGAAGGGGAGATGATAGGTGCTATTCTGGCCGAATTATGGAAAGAGAAAGTTAATAATCGACTTCCAGACAGGGAGGCAGAAATCAAATTTGTCAGAGAGCATACAGAGAGTGATTCGGATAAGATAGTCAGGGATAAATAGCAAGAAGTTAGAAAAAACC
>CAZSVG010000208.1:0-2407 GCA_964610195.1 uncultured Candidatus Cloacimonadota bacterium
ATTCCTTAGGCCTTGCTTTATCTGAGCTTGATGAAGTGAAATCTCAGGTTGCACACGGAGAAACAGTAAGAGAAACTGCCAATATGATCTCCTTCCTGACAGAAGTTATCGGGATTCGGGATGATATGTTTCTTGGTGCTGGTCATTCCTATATGAAAGAGGTGGCAGATGCCGTTGAAGACGGTTTTCAAGCAGGTATTCTGGCCCAACGCCCGACAATAATCAATTTACAATGTGATCTTGACCACCCCACCCAATCACTGTCCGATCTTCTGAAGTTGAAGGATTATTTCGGTAGTCTGAATAATCTGGCCGGGAAAAAATTTGCCATGAGTTGGGCATATTCTCCAAGTTATGGGAAGCCACTATCTGTTCCCCAGGGTTTGATCAATCTGATGACCCGTTTCGGCATGGAGGTTGTTCTTGCCTACCCGGAAGGATATGATCTGGTTCCGGAAACAGTCTCTTCCGCTAAAGAATTTGCTCGGGAATCATCAGGCAGCTTTCGGATAACTCACAGTATGCAGGATGCCTTTGAGAATGCCGATATCGTCTATCCAAAATCGTGGGCACCGATGTCAGTCATGCAACAAAGAACCAAGCTCTTTCTACTTAACGATAGGGATGGCCTGAAAGAGTTGGAAAAGGTCTGCCTGGCTAATAATGCCATACACAGAGACTGGGAATGTAATGAAGAGATGATGAAACTAACCAGAGATGGTAATGCCCTCTATGAGCATTGCTTACCAGCTGATATAAGCGGAGTGAGTTGTGAAAGGGGTGAGGTTGCTGCCTCGGTATTTGAACGCTATCGATATCACACCTATCAGGAAGCCGGTTTTAAACCATTTGTTATCGCTGCCATGATCCTGTTAACGAAATTTAGAGAACCACTGAAAAAGTTAAAAACTATAACATCTTTATAAACAAGGGAGTAATCTGAATGTCCAAACTTATCCCCCCCATTAACGAAGAAATTAGACGCAAAACAGCCAAGCGGTGCAAAGAAAGAAATATCCTGATTCCAACTTTTGCCGAATTAAGAAATCCGGATTCTATTTCAATCGATATTAAACACAAATTAGCACCAATTGGTTTATGGGATGTCAATCCTCTCAACCTCTTCCGAATAAACTGGAAGAATAATACCCAGAATGGACTCTTTGACAAAGTCAATTTTCTGGAGATTCCAAAAGAACTGACCGGGGTGAAAGCCCGAATTATTGGTCTGGTAGGCAAGTACTTTCCCACCGGTTCCCATAAAGTAGGGGCTGCTTTTGGATGCCTTGTTCCCAGACTTGTTAGCGGAACATTTGATCCGACTTATCATAAAGCTGTCTGGCCTTCGACTGGTAACTATTGCCGTGGCGGAGCCTTTGATTGCGCCCTTCTGGCCTGCGACTCAGTAGCTATACTACCTGAAGAGATGTCTCAGGAACGTTTTGAATGGCTACACAATATCGGTGCGGAGGTTATTGCCACTCCGGGTTGTGAATCGAATGTTAAAGAAATATATGATAAATGCCATGAATTAAGAGAGGATCCCAAAAACCTTATCTTCAATCAATTCTCTGAATTTGGTAATTCTTATTTTCATTATCAGGTTACTGCTCCTTCAGTCCAAGATGTTTTTCAGAATATTGCCGATAAAAACACCAGATTGACAGGTTTCGTGTCTGCTACCGGCTCAGCAGGAACAATTGCTGCTGCCGATTATTTAAAGAAGTTACACCCTCTGATGAAGACGGTTGCTGTAGAGGCATGGGAATGCCCGACCCTTCTCTATAATGGATTTGGGGGACATCGAATTGAAGGAATAGGTGACAAACATATTCCCTGGATTCATAATGTCCGCAATACAGATCTGGTAGCTGCTGTCAGAGATGAAGACTGTATGCGATTGCTCAGATTGTTTAATGAAGATGAGGGGATACTGACACTGCTCGATATGGGGATTTCCCAACAGATCATTTACAAACTCCCTCTGCTTGGTATCTCTTCAATATGCAACCTCCTTGCCTCCATTAAGTTAGCTAAATATTTCGAATTGGGTGAGCACGATGTTATATTAACCATGTTCACCGATTCTGCTGAATTGTATCAGTCACGGCTCACAGAGTTACAGAATTTACAGGGTACATATTCAAAACTACAGGCCAATCTTGATTTTGAAGGATGTATAAAAAACCAGAGTTATGATAATCTCTTGGAATTAAGCTACTGGGATAAAAAAAGAATCCATAATCTCAAATATTATACCTGGATAGAACAACAGGGTATGAAACTTGAAGAACTAAATGCTCAGTGGTCTCCCGATTATTGGACAGAGATTTATGAAAAAGATGTTCAAGAAATAGACCGGTTAATAATCGATTTCAATCAGTTGATTAAATCAATATAGTTTCGG
>CAZSVG010000209.1:0-2371 GCA_964610195.1 uncultured Candidatus Cloacimonadota bacterium
ATATCTGGTGATGTCGTGGGTAACTGTAAAATGACCGAATGCTCCCGACCCTTTCGCATGCATTCTTCTCTCCGGAATTACTTCCCGGTCAAAATGAGCCAGCTTCTCCTGAAGCCACATATCCTGCATCAAGATCGGTCCTCGTGGTCCGACAGTTAAAACATTCTGATTATCTACTACCGGTGCTCCGGCAACAGTAGTCAGTTTCGGTTTTTTCTCATCCATAATTAACTCCTTTTTTTTGTTTCTGGTTGTTTATCTTGTTTACTTTGACATTCTTTGCAAATACCTTTGATCTCGACCTGTAAGGAAACAACCTTACCATACTGATCAACCTCTTTTGGTATTGATAATTGGTTCCATTCATTATTGGAAAAGTCTCTGATCATGGAACACCGAATACAGTAGAAATGATGGTGCTGAACAGGATTGGCATCAAAACGAACACTATTCCGACCCTGATAAACCGTGCTCAGAAAACCAAGATCTGATAACAGCCATAAAGTCCGGTAAACTGTATCAAGGGATACCATCGGCATGCTTAACTTTAATTCCCGATAGACCTCTTCTGCATCAGGATGGGATTCACTGGCAGCTACTATTTTAAAGATAGCCAGTCTCTGGGGGGTGACCTTGATTCCAGCTCCCCGGGCAGCCTGTTGAAATTCATTCAGTCTCTCTTGGGTCTGCTCTGCAGTTAATTTCATACCAATACCTATTTAGGAATATTTCTTAATTAGGAGACTAATATTATTTAGTCTCTGATCCGGTCAAGCACTTTTATATTTTTTTATGAGAATTAAAGGAAATGGATAAAAACAGGGGTCTATGGTAAGATCAATAGGAAGGACAATTTTGGGTATGCCTTCCAGGGGGGAAACTCAAGTTGGGGTTATTTTTTATAAAAAAATCACTTCATCCCATACCAGGGTTCGGAGTTCAGATCGTCGAAAAAGAGATTTCTGTCCTCTTCAACAGCGATCTTTTCTCCTGCTTCGAAAGCCAGTTTCAGATATTTATCACATTCGTCTTTATTACTGGCAGCCGCATAAGCTCTGGCCATCGCTTCGTAAGCGTAGGCGAGGTCAAAATCTACAAAATCGTGCTCTTCGGTCAGTTCCAGACATCTGGCAGCATGGTGGATGGCGGTATTGGGATGTCTGAGAACGGCATATACTCGTGCTATCAACCAATGTCCTCTCTGCAGATTTATGGCAGTTCCAATCCTACTCCAGTGATAATAAGAGGTATGAGCAGCATTGATCAACAACTCTTCATCCTGCTTGGTTCTGTCCTCTTTTTCTAAAAGGTGCCAGACCAGATTATTCAGACCGACAGCATATTTCTGATGAAACTCATTTTCCGTCATTTTGACTTCTTCACTCATAACTTCCTCACTATCATTAGGTTGGGTATAACAATTTGAGATACTAATCACCATCAAAAGGGTAAATAGCAATATTAATGCAAAACTCTTCCACATAACGCTGTCAACCTGATTGTTCATCATAAACCTCTTTTATAACATCTTTATATATTATTCTTCATCCAGTTTCTGGCGTGAAATAACTTCATAATAATCAGCGGCATTTTTCTTGGAAACATTACCGGTAGGTATTTTGGTGATTTTCAGTTTGGTAGTATAGCCATAAATAGTATATTGCAGGAGATCATTCTCTTTGACGATATGGCTCGCCTTGACCGGATGTCCGTTGATCAGGACAAGATGATGGTCACAGGCGTTTTTGGCAATACTTCTACTCTTTACCAGGCAGAGTTTATTCATCAATAGGTCAATTCTCATCTGACTCTCTCCCTTTTCATTTTTTTAATCGATCTTAGCCATTTCGGGGAAACTGAGATTATATTTTACCGGAAAAACACTGTTAGTAGCCGGAATACCTATTGTACTGGAAAAGAGAACATTGATCCCTTTGTCGGCTTTTAGAGAATAGTTCCCCGGTTTGAGATGATTAAAGAAAAAGAAACCATTTTCATCGGTAAATGTTATTCTTTTCCCGTCATTTAAATAGACTGGTATCCTGGGCAGAGCTATGTCGTGATTATAGGTTACATAACCGAAAATGAAGTTGTTCGTTAATGTGGTAGCCGGAGAGTTTTTCCCGGTCAGGGTGTTGGTTAAGGTCGGGTTGTTATTTGCTCTGATCCCGGAATAGGAAAAAAGAGCAATACCGGGAAAACCCAACTTCTTGCTGATCGAGATCTTACTACTCACCAAGTCGGGGGAATAGGGTCGATTATTTTCTGCCCAGGCACGTAAGCCGACAATAATTCGCTCCTTCCATTTTTTTACCTCATCCAATTACTTCTGGACAACTTAGTCAACCCGTGAGTAGGACATGATTTAGGC